>JBDSOT010000099.1:0-4599 GCA_039914705.1 Gammaproteobacteria bacterium
TCTTTCTACCATGAAGAAATTCTCTCATTCGAACCAGTCACATCCGTCTTTGAAAAACTAGTTGCAGCTGCATCTTCTGATCCAAATTGGCATGTTTACAAACTGGCGTTAGGGAGCCAGGAGGCAACTCAGACCATTAATGTTTCAGACGCAACAGTCTTTAGTTCGCTGTTGAGAACAAACGACTATTGTATGGAGCGTTTTGGTGGCTGCGCACAAGGCAATGGGGAAGAAATTGTCTCTGTCCGCAGACTAGACGAACTGCTGAATAAAATTATCCCCAATATTGCGAGCAAACGGATTTTTCTAAAAATGGATACACAAGGTTATGACATGGAGGTTTTTAAAGGATTGGGGGAAAAGCTTAAACATGTGATCATGCTTCAGTCTGAGGTTTCCCTAATTCCAATATATGAAGGAATGCCTCACTGGACCGACTGTATTTCTATTTACGAAAAAGCAGGCTTCGGGGTTGTCGGCATGTTTCCGGTGACTCGGGATTCGGGCAGGATAATTGAATACGATTGCTTGCTGGTAAGAGTAGAGTCACAGAGCAAAACATCGGTTACTTAACTATGCTCTTCAGACTCTCCACGCTGCGGTACGTGGTGAAAATGAACAGGGTGGATGATGTAAGCTTAGTAAAATGTCTAGTCACGCGTTAGGGGCGTAACAAGAAGCTGTCACGCCCTCCTGCGAGGCCGTTAGGCCGCCAAGGCAGTCTTCAGCTTTTTCATCGCGTTCTTTTCCAACTGGCGGATGCGCTCTGCCGACACTTGATATTGCTCGGCCAGATCGTGCAGCGTGGCCTTGTTATCAGTCAGCCAGCGCTGCGCGAGAATATCGCGGCTGCGCTCGTCGAGGTTTGCTAAAGCTAAGCGCAGTTGCTCGCTGTTGCTGGTCTCCAGATCAGTTCCTTCAACCTGCGCGGCCGGATCCATGCGCAGGTCTTGCAGGTAGGCAACCGGTGCCAGATGAATCTGTTCCGCGTCACCTTCTTCTTCAGGATAGCCGTCAAAGGCGACGTCCTGGCCGCTGAGACGCGCCTCCATCTGCAGCACCTCTTTGGCGCTCACACCCAGGTCTTTTGCCACGGCATTGACCTCATCGTGGCTGAACCAGCCGAGGCGTTTTTTCGCGCTGCGCAGATTAAAGAACAGCTTACGTTGCGCCTTGGTCGTGGCCATCTTGACGATGCGCCAGTTGCGCAGGATGAATTCGTGGATCTCGGCACGTATCCAATGCACGGCAAACGATACCAGCCGCACGTTCATCTCGGGATCGAAGCGCTTGACCGCCTTCATCAGGCCGATATTGCCCTCCTGAATGAGATCGCCCAAGGGCAAGCCATAGCCTTTATAGCCACGTGCGATGTGGATCACAAAACGCAGATGTGACATGACCAGTTGACGTGCAGCATCCAGATCGTTATCACGTTGCAGGCGCACGGCCAACTCGCGCTCTTCCCCGGCGCTGAGCATGGCCTCGCGGTAGGCAACTGCGCTGTACGCCTCCAGGCTGCCCAGCGGGGTTGCTAGTAGGGGAAAGTCACTGTTCTTATTCATTAAGATACGTCCTCCTGTCTATCGTATACGGCTGCTATTTTAACATTAAATGGATGCTGCAATACTTGGCAATGAATACTAACCAAGGATCGAGTCTTAAGATATTTCAGAGATGAAGATTGAGAGTGGTTACTATAGCAAAAGGTTCAAATCGGGCAACCAGCTTGAGAATACGTCGGGCTGAGCTAAAGTTATGCTTCAACGCCCAAACGGCGTGGACCCTCGGCGGTGAAGATATGCGCGCAGTTACCCGTCTTTGCGGCGGCCTGCAAGGCCTTTTCGGCCAAGCCTAGCAACTGGGTCAGGTTAACTCCCAGATGATCCGCAGGCGAGGCGATGCCCAGGCTGATGGTGACCTGAATATCCATCGGATTTTCAGCGTCTATGCTGCGCCGTAGCTCTTCAACCTGAGTCCCTATTTCCAGCCTCGGACATTTTGGCACAAGAACAGCAAATTGTTCACCGGCGAAGCGCGCGACTATTGCTTCTTTTACAAAGTGCTGGGTAAACAGCTTTGCGAGCAAGACTAAGAGCCTATCTCCTGTGATATGGCCGTATTTTTCGTTGATTTCCTTAAAACGGTCAATATCCAGAACAATCGCCCAAACCGGTTGGTTGACCGGATCGAGCAGGAAATGTCCTCCGTTATCCAGTAGATAGCGCTTGTTAAACAGACCAGTCAGGCCATCTCTCTTCGTGGGAAGTTTCAAGGCCTCGGATTGACGCATCAGGGTATCGAATTGCTGTTTAATGGTAAGTAGTGAACGGATACGCGCCATTAATATCTCTTCCACTATCGGTTTGGCCACAAAGTCGTTGCCGCCCGCGTGAAATATATCCACCTGTTTTTTCAGGTTATTATCAATGGTGATTACCAGCACCGGTAATTGATGCTGTGAATAGTGATATTTGACCCGGATGGCATGCAGCAGATCGCCACCGGTCATGACGCCTTCCAGAAAGAAATCGGTGACGACCAAATCAAATTGTTGTTCGTCCAGGGCTGCTTTGTGCAGCAACTTCAAGGCCTGCTCCGCACTGCTGGCGTAGGTTACTTCCAGGCCACGCCTTTGCATTATGCCACCGGCGATCATCGCCTGAGTCGGGCTGTCTTCGACGTATAAGACCTTACCGCTCAGGTCCAGATTACGCAACGTGAAGGTTCTGATGAACTCAACAAATTCTTCATAGCCACGGGCTTTGTCAAAGTAATCCGTTACACCCGCATCGTATCCCTCTTGCAACAGACGGGTGGAGTCGTCACCTGACACTACAATAATGGGTGTAAAACGGTTGCTGTCACTTTGGTGGATGCGCCGGCAAAGTTCCAGTCCGTCCATATCGGGAAGCATGAGCGGGGTAGTAATCAGCTTGTAATTTGCTGTTTCGAGGCAGCCCAGGGCTTGGCGCGCCGACGCGCAGGCCGTGATATTTACGCTGCGCATCTCGCCGTGCAGGATACGGGGTATCAGGGTGCGGTACAACGCTGAGCTATCAACCACCATGACATTATTTTTTTTACGACTTTCCACCAGCGTATGTGACATTATTTTTCTCCTGCCAAGGTCAGCAGTTTTAAGTTAATTAACACTGGTACAAATTAGAAATTAGTAATGCGCGGAGACTGTTAACTCAAAGCGGCTCGATAGCGGCCAAATGCCGCTTCACCGCGAGCAACGACCCCAATAAACCCAGCAATACCCCGGTGCCGAGCAATAGGAGTGTGGTTTGAGTGTTCAGACCCGCCAATTCAAAGTCATTGTTGTACAAAGCGGCTAATTGCCGCACGGGTTCGCGCAACAGCCATAGCGACACGTTCACGAGCAACCATGCAATAAGCACGCCTAAAAGTCCGTACCATAAACCGCTATAAAGGAAGGGACGGCGGATGAAGGCATCGGTGGCGCCGATCAGCTTCACGATCTCGATCTCGTCACGGCGGCTCTGGATCATCAGCCGTATGGTATTGCCCACAATCAGCAGCACCGCAAGCCCCAGCAGGGCGCTGAGGATGAACACGCCGCGTTGCGCCAGCGCCATGATGGCGTACAGGCGCTTGAGCCATTGCATGTCGAATTCGGCAATTTCAACCTCGGGCAGGGCGCGTAATCTTGCGATTAAACCCGGCGCAAGGCCCAGCCCGGTCTCGGTACTTGGCTGCGGAAGGATTACCAGCACCGCCGGTAGCGGATTTTCCTGGAGTATGTTCAGCGCCGCGCCGAAACCGGAGAGCTGGCGAAACTCGGCCAGGGCCTCGGCATGGGTAATGACCGTGACCTCAGCAATGCCCGGAAATGCGCGGATACGTCCGGCGAGGCGCGCGGCCTGGGTGTCACTGATCTCAGGCCTGAGAAACAGCGATATTTGGGCGCTGCCGTCCCATGCTGCGCCAATACTCTTGGAGTTTTGCAGCGCAACATGCAGTGCGGTGGGCAGGGCGAGGGCAATGCCGATCACCGCTGCCGTCATTAACGTGGACATTGGGCTGCGGCTCATCTGGCCGAGGCTGTAAAAGAACACCTGCAGATGTTGCAGAAAATAGGCGCTCACCTGCGCCGCGCTGTGTCTGCCGGTGGCACCGCTGGGTTTCGGATGGGCTGCGTGCGGACGGGGACGCACATCCTCATCCCGTCTTCTGGGGTTTGGCGTGGCCCCCGAGCGCCGTCTGTCCTTACCGAACCAGCGTTTCATACCCGGAGGCCTTGCTATCCGCCAGCAGGCGGCCCTGCTTTAGGGTGATGATGCGATGCGACATGCGGCCGATCAGATCGAGATCATGGCTGGCGATCAGTACGCTGACGCCAAATTGATTGAATTGCTCAAATAAATTCATGATCTCGCGCGACAGATCGGGGTCGAGATTGCCGGTCGGCTCATCGGCCAGCAACAGCGGCGGCTTGTTTACGACGGCGCGCGCAATGCCCACGCGCTGCTGCTCGCCGCCCGACAGGACGATGGGGTAAAGTTTTTCCTTACTCAGTAGATTCACCTTGTCGAGCGCCGCACGCACGCGCCGCCCGATCTCGGCATGGTT
>JBDSOT010000126.1:0-12287 GCA_039914705.1 Gammaproteobacteria bacterium
CCAGACCTTGCTGTTTTCTGCAACGCTGGACGGCAACATCGGCAAGCTTGCACAGCGCCTGTTGAAAGAACCGAAGCGCGTGCAGGTTGCCGATGTCAAGGCGAAACATGAAAACATCGTGCAGCGCCTGCACTATGTCAATGACATCGCGCACAAGAATCGTCTGTTACAACATTTTCTGGACGACGCCGATCTGAGTAAAGCGATTGTATTCACCTCCACCAAGCGTCACGCCGATTCCTTAGCGCGTGATCTGCATGCGAAAGGTTACGCGGCTGCGGCCCTGCACGGCGATATGAATCAGGGTGCGCGCAATCGCACCATTAAAAATCTGCGCTCGAATGCCGTGCGCCTGCTGGTAGCCACCGATGTTGCCTCGCGCGGCATTGATGTGGCCGGCATCAGCCATGTTATCAACTTCGACCTGCCGAAATCCGCCGAGGATTATGTGCATCGCATCGGCCGCACGGGGCGCGCCGGGGCCAGCGGTATTGCCATCTCATTTGCCCTGCGCAGCGATTCATCGAATGTGAAAGACATCGAGCGCTACACCGGGCAAAGTTTAACGGCGCACGTGATTCCCGGCTTCGAACCGAAGCATGAGACGCCCACTAATCCGAAGGTAAAGCATAAGCGTAAATTCCCCACAGGCGGCCAGCATTTTTCTGCACCGAAAAAGCCTAACGGCAACACCAGAAGCGCTGACGGCAATGCCAAACCGCACAAACCAGCGCATCGACCCGACCGTGCCGGGTTTGCGCAAAAGCGCCGGACATCGGGCACCGCCCCGGTCATGGGCAGCAGATAAGTAACGACTCACCTTCACAAATAACAAGTAGTTAATTAAACAGTTAGGGAAGCTCTGATTTACTCAGAGTTTCCTGCGGTACATGGGTGTGCCGCTATTTTCAAACACATAAGTGTTTGAAAAATGAAGAAAAGAAAAAATCACATTTTTGCTTTTCTTCTCTGAAAATTCCATGGATGGAATTGTTCAGAGTTTCCTTAGGGCCGCGTAGCGAGCGGCCCCAGCTTCAGCCCGCGTTTAGCCTCCCCTTTAGTTTTTTCCGGCATCCGACACCTTGTCTCGCGTCTCAAACTCACGTAATCTGCCTCGAAGGCCATAGCTAATCTGTGCACTCTAATAGGTAAATTTGCCTGCTTGAATGCCTGACAATTACTCGTTGTTAATCAAGGAAGAGGAGATAGAAATGATGAAATTTGTCGGCTGGGCGGTAGGAATAATTTTTATAATCGGTCTGCTGGTTGTGTTTGGCGTCTTCAAACTCATCTTTTGAGTTTTCGCGAAAATAAATCCTAAATCTACTGGTGCTCAACCTATCCTGTATTGGGTTCGCGCACCTTCATCCACCCGGAGCTGCAATGACGAACGAAAATCGCAGAGCCACAACGGATCGGCTAAACAAGTTTGCCTGGCTGCTGGATAGCTCAATCCAGGTACCGGGCACCCGCTTTCGCGTGGGAATCGACAGCCTGATCGGGCTGATTCCCGGCTTTGGTGACGCCGTGGGTGCGTTACTATCGAGCTATATCCTGGCCGAGGCTGCGCGCCTGGGAGTGCCTAAGGCAACGCTGATCAGGATGGGGCTTAATGTTGCGCTGGAAACTATCGTAGGCATGATTCCCATCGCCGGGGATATATTCGATATGGCATGGAAGGCCAACCAGCGCAATGTGCGCCTGTTGGGTGCCCACCTGGACAATCCGCGCAAGACAACCACTGCCAGCCGCCTGCTGGTATTTTTCCTGGTCGCGGCATTGATAGCACTGATTGTGGGCTTGGTGATTTTCGGTATTATCATTGTGCGTTGGTTAATTCAGACCATGTCAAATTAAGGAAACCGAATCTCTCCCAGGATTTTGCGCGACCCTTAATCAGCAAGCTCCTGATCAAGCAACCGGTTCATTCTATCTAAATACTCCTTGCTCTCCTTGCTGAGTGGCGGCTGAGTTTTTTGCCTGGCTGGCGTCTTCGTCACCGAACGTCTTGCAGCCAGCCCTGCCTGCATTTTTAGTTCTTGCTGACTGAGGGTTACTTGCTGCGGGTGAATATTTTTTTCCGGCAGCGGTTGTGGTTCATTGATGTTCGGAACGACTGTTATTTCCGGTGCAGAACTTTGCTGGGCAACCTCTTGTGATAGCAGTTCTTCATGAACGGGCGGTTCGATGAATTTCTCAGCACTGGCAGTAATTTCACTAATGGCTGGGGCAGACAAGGCAACTGTCTCAGCCTCTGCTGATACAGGCTGTGTAGCAGCTGTCTGTGAGGTCGTTAAGGCAACCGGCTGAGGATTTTCAGTGGCACTAATCTGATCATTAATCTGATCAGGATTAACTGAATAATTTATAATCGGCGGCTGGATTATCGGCGCTACTGGGGTTGCCTGGTCTGGTGCCTTAAAGCCCAGCAGCGGCTGCAATAACATGTCATACAAAGCCCCCGCAGAAAATATTACAAACACTAGAAATACTACCGGCCTCATGAAGGGCTTCTCATTCACTTTAGTACGACCCGCGTATTGGACCTGCTGGCAGCGTCGAGCATGGTTATTTTAATAGGCTTGCCGGACTCACGAGCGCCGCTGGCGACACCTTGACGTAGATAATCCCGGTCAACATCTACCGATGTAATCTCAACACTGCGATTGTCCTGCGCAGCTAATCGCCCCAGCTTGCGCAGCAATTGCTTAAGGCTGTCCGGTTTTGTTGCGAGCGCATCCACCGGAATAGCTATCGACTTATACGGACTGCCTTGCACAGATTCTACAAGGGATTTCTTTAAGGACAGGAAGGATTTATCAGCCTTCTGCTGCATGGCGGCCGTGCAGCCTGCCAAACTGACAAACACCGTAAGTGCAACTGCGCCGAAGAGATGCTGTGCAGTTAAAAGTACCGTTAATAAAGCGCGCAGCGGCGAGGAGTAGATCATTTAATTCCCTTTTGAAGCGGCTAAGCATTCCATCCTCAGCCTTGATGCAGAGTTCAATTGTTGCGATAAAAAACAGCCTTGTCAACTATTACTAAAGGCACTGATATACGTTTATCCGCTTGCCAGACAAAGCATGCGCAGTGAACTTTAAATCTACAAAGAGGACTAAAATTTATCTAGCCGTGTCAGATGTTTTCTAATTGATATTCATATGCGCTGATTTAAGGAGAGTTTTATGGAGCAGATCGAGAAGTCGATTCAGGTCAGTGTCCCCGCCAGCATTGCCTATAGCCAATGGGGGCGTTTTACTCAGCTTCCGCTGTTTACCGATGGGATAAATGATGACGGGGAAAGCGGTTCGCGGTTTTCTCACTGGGCGGGCGAGGTCAGCGAGCAACCCTGGGATGTGAAGGTGCAGATTACCGAGCAAATTCCTAATTACCGGGTTGCATGGCGCAGTACTCATGGCGCTCCCAGTGCGGGGGTTGTAAGCTTTCTCCCCATAGATGACCATACCACTCAAATCATACTGGAGCTTAGCTACGAACCTGACGGCGTATTGGAGCGAGCTGGATCAATACTCGGCATTGTCAGCCGCCGTGTAGAGAGCGACTTACAACACTTTAAGGATTTAATTGAGATGCTTGGCGAAGGCAGGCGTCACCAGCGTGCTGTCAGCATTGACAGACATTCCTCTCCGGCTGGTAGGCGTAGCGCCGACCGGTGATCCGGTGAATTTATTATTATTCGCAAATGCAGCCATTAAAACGCCGCATTAAATTCAAATGATTTCGCGACTAATCTCGCGCTGACAGCGTCCTTACGGATCACAATTAAATTACTATTTTGGGAGTAAGGTATGCGCGAGGCTGTCCACATCGTCTGTCCGCATTGTGTTGCCACTAATCGTGTGCCTGCGGATAAGTTGAACGACGGCCCCAATTGCGGGAAATGTAAACAGCCCTTGTTTAATAAACATTCCATTAATCTCAACGGCGCAAATTTCATACAGCATCTTCAGCATAACGGCATTCCACTGGTAGTTGATTTTTGGGCACCGTGGTGCGCGCCGTGTAAGGCGATGGGACCTGTTTTTGAACGGGCAGCGCATCAGCTTGAACCGTTAATGCGACTGGCAAAGGTCGATACGGAGGCCGAACAAGAACTGGCCGCCAGGTTCGCCATCCGCAGTATTCCAAGTTTAATAATTTTCAAGAATGGCCGCGAGATTGCGCGCCAGGCAGGTGCCATGGACCTTCCCGATCTGGTTAATTGGGTACGCTCAAAAATATGATTATTGTCAAGACCGTGTGGATTAATCATCCACTATGGTGGGCGATGCAAGGTTCGAACTTGCGACCCCTGCCGTGTGAAGGCAGTGCTCTACCGCTGAGCTAATCGCCCTGTCTAAGTACTCTTTGCCATCCCTGGCGCAACTAAAAGTTCTATCTATACTCCGGCCCGGATTCCCTTCCGGGCGTTCGTTCGCGTTGCGAACTCACCCGCTTGGCGATTGGGAATTCTACGGTGTAGGCGCGGTAGCGTCAATTGAACCGCTACCAAACCCTTTTTTGCGGGTCTGTAATCTGCGAGCCTGTTAGAATAAGCCACTCTACTTTTAACGGATCCATCCATGACTGTCCGTACCCGCTTTGCCCCCAGCCCTACCGGTTATCTACATGTGGGTGGGGCGCGTACCGCACTCTATTCCTGGTTACACGCGCGCAAGCACGGCGGCACCTTTATCTTGCGTATCGAGGATACCGATCTCGAGCGTTCGACCAGCGAATCGGTTGACGCTATTTTAGAAGGCATGGCGTGGCTGGGCCTGAATTACGATGAAGGTCCGTTTTACCAGACTCAGCGCTTCGAGCGCTATCGAAATGTGATTCAACAACTGGTCAGCGAGGGCAAGGCCTATCCGTGCTATTGCTCCCGTGAACGACTTGAAACCTTGCGCAGCGAGCAGATGGCGGCCAAGGAAAAGCCGCGCTATGACGGTCGCTGCCGCAACCTTAATAGTGCCGCTCCCGCTGATGTTCAGGCAGTGATCCGCTTCAAGAATCCACAAGATGGCGAGGTCGCTATAGATGATCAAATCAAGGGGCGCGTGGTTATCAAAAACAGCGAGCTTGATGATTTAATTATCGCCCGCTCAGACGGCACGCCCACCTATAATTTCACCGTGGTAGTAGATGATTGGGATATGCGCGTGACGCATGTCATCCGCGGAGATGATCACCTCAACAATACCCCGCGGCAGATCAATATTCTCAAGGCCTTAGGTGCCGATTTACCCGTGTATGCGCATGTGCCGATGATCCTCGGTGCCGATGGTCAGCGTTTGTCAAAACGTCATGGCGCGGTCAGCGTTATGCAATATCGTGAAGATGGTTTCCTGCCTGAAGCCTTATTGAATTATCTGGTGCGCCTGGGCTGGTCACACGGTGATCAGGAGATATTTTCTATCGATGAACTGGTTAAACTTTTTGACATCAGCGATGTGAATCGAGCCGCCTCAGCGTTCAACAATGAAAAACTGCTATGGCTGAATCAGCACTATATAAAAACGAGTGACACCGCTTACGTCGCGCAGCATTTAAGCTGGCACATGCAAAGACTCGCCATCGAGACTACACACGGACCCGCTCTGGCCGATGTGGTCAGCGCGCAGCGCGAGCGCTGTAAAACCCTGCTAGAAATGGCGCAAAACAGCCGCTTTTTTTATCAGGATTTTACTGCCTACGATGACAAGGCCACAGCTAAAAATCTCAAGCCGGAGATCGCTGCGGTGCTTGGGGAGTTAAGTGCAAATCTGGCCAACTTGCCTGCCTGGACGGCCGAGGCAATACACCAAACCATTAACGAACTCGCCGAATTACATCAGATGAATATGGGTAAAATCGCACAGCCGTTACGCGTTGCCCTCACCGGCACAGCCGTGTCGCCCCCCATTGATATAACGGCTCAACTGCTTGGGCGTGAACGTGTATTGCAACGTATTGCAGCGGCAATGAATTATATGCGCGAAGCCGCAACGAAATTAGGGCAAATGCCCGCATCTTCCTTGACAGCCAAAGACGAGCTAACCTAGAATGCACGATTGCTTTTGGCTGTAGCTCAGCATGGATGCAGGAAGTAGAGCAACGCGGGAAAGCAGTTACCCGAAGAGGTAGCAAAAATCGTCCCGACTTGGGGCCATAGCTCAGCTGGGAGAGCGCTTGCATGGCATGCAAGAGGTCGGCGGTTCGATCCCGCCTGGCTCCACCAATTAAGTACAGTAACTTAAATACAGTAAAACGCATTAAACCGCATCACTTTAGTCCCCATCGTCTAGAGGCCTAGGACACTGCCCTTTCACGGCGGCGACAGGGGTTCGAATCCCCTTGGGGACGCCAATTAAATACCCGCAACTCAAATTCCGGCCTGGTTTCTGACGTTATTTTCAGACAAATCCCAAACCCTCTCGCTTGGAATCAGGTTGCATAATGGCCCAATGATTGGCATGAGGTATGTCCAGATAATAACCTTGCACCCTATCAACTCCAAACCTTTTCAGCATTTCCAGGGTCTCGGCGCTCTCCACAAATTCCGCGACGGTAATTTTATCCAGGCCGTGTGCGATGTCCACGATGGCTTTAACAAATACCTGGCTGTCGGGATCATTCGGCAGATCGCGGATAAACGACCCGTCAATTTTCAAGATATCGGCTTCGAGATGTTTAAGGTAGGTAAAGGAAGAGAAACCTGCGCCGAAATCATCCAGGCTTACCTTGCAACCGGATTGATGCAAAATCTCAATAAAGCGCTGTGCATCATGCAAATCGGAGACCGCAGCGGTCTCGGTCAACTCCACTTGCAGGCGCTTTGGGTTTACATGGTATTGCTGAAGCCGGTCATGGATGTAATGCGGCAAAGAGGCCTCATCGAACGAACGTCCCGACACATTAACCGCGATGTCAGGGATATTGTCGGAGCTCGCCAGTAACATAATAGTCTGGTGAATGACCCAGCGATCAATATCCAATATCTTTCCGCTCTTCTCGGCAAATGAAATAAAATTTCCCGGCAGTATGAGTTGCCCGGGGCTGTCTTCGTCAACCATGCGCACCAGCACTTCAAGTGACGAGAGCGAGCTGTCTTTCGCATGATAAATCCCCTGGAAATGCAGCCTCAGTAAATTATTTTCCAATGCATGCAGGATGCGCTCATTCCAGTTTATCTGGCTGGAGGTGCTGTACGTGTTTATCTCAGGGCTATAGATGCGCCAGGTATTCTTGCCGGCCTCTTTCGCCTGATACATGGCCCTATCTGCATGGGCGATAAGTTCCGCCGCGTTAGCTGCGTGCTCCGGGAAGATGGCAATGCCTACACTGGCGGTGAGGCGTAGATTTTTCTCCTCGAAGCGAAATGGAAGTTGCGCAATGGCGCGGATAATCCGTTCCGCAAGGGCCTCGACCTGACCTTCCGTCACACCTGCCGCCAATACCGCAAACTCATCGCCTCCCAAACGGCCAAGAATTTCATTGCGGCGCACTAAGCCGGACACTTCATTGGCAATACGAATCAATATAGTGTCGCCTGCGCGATGACCAAAGGTATCATTGGCGTACTTGAATCCGTCCAGGTCGAAAAATAACAATGCAACATTCGAACTGCTACGTTCTGCCCCCACGATTGCGCGCTCCAGGTCGTCCTGAAAACGATGCCGGTTGTACAGACCTGTGAGGGAATCGTGTTCGGCCAGATAGACTAATTGTTCGGCGGTCTGGCGCTCGCGTGTGATGTCTTCATAGACCCATAATCGCCCGCTGAATCCATGGGCCTCGTCATGCACCAAATACGAAAGCTGGGTTACCATACGCCCGCCAGCGATGGGAATTTCAAAGCTGTCACTGCCCTCCTGGGCCTGCAGAATATGCTTGATGTGACTACTGAAATCATCAGGCTTGTCTAACACGTTGGCAGAGTAGTTGAAAATTTCAGTGGCCAATTTACCGATCAACCCGACGCTCTCCGGTATCATCCAGATGCGCAGAAATGCCGGGTTGTAGTACACCACACGATTATCGGCGCTGACAAACAGAATACCGATACTCATCACCGACAGTAATGACGTAAGACGTGCATGCTCCTGTTGCGCCTGAAGCAGGAAGTTGCGCTGCATCTCTTCGGCTTGTGTCAGCTCAACAATCTTACCCTCCAGCATTTCCTCCGCCAGTTTGCGCTCGTAAATATCGCGCACACTGCTGCGGCGTCCGAGGTATTCGCCTTGTTTGTTGTAAATGGGTTGCCAGCTAGCCGAAACCCACAAAACTTCACCTTGTTTATGTACGATTCGATATTCGAAATCGTTAGCCACCCCGCCTCGAGTCGCACGCTTGAATGCGGCGCTCACTTTTTCATAATCATCGGGGAAAATAATCGCCAGGGGAAAGTTGTGCATTTGCAAACACTCTGCGGGCGTATAGCCTGAGATACGCTCAACAGATGTATTAATCCAGATTAATTTGCCGCGCGGCGAGTACCAGTCTTCCCAATCGTAGGTATAGTCTGCAATGGTATGAAACTTGGACTCGCTCGCGCTCAATTCCTCCACACGCTTACGCATGGTCGCCGCCATATTATTAAATGTGGTGGTGAGCTGGCCGATTTCATCGCGCGTTTTAACCGGCACACGAATATTAAAATTACCTGCTGTAACGGCCTCACCAGCGCGCATGAGTTCTTTCAAATGCCGTGTCAGCCAGTAGCCTAAAAATGTCAGCACCATGGTCGACAAAATAACCACGGCCAGCGAAATTAACAGACTTTCATTGAGAAAACGCGATCTTGCCTCGATGGAGAAGCGTGTGGAAATCCCGTAACGCAGGTTGCCATACACCTGACCCGCGCGATGGATGCTGGTCTGAGTATCATAAAGCGCGGATGAGTGAGCGTCGCTGTAATCGATCTGGCTATCAAGCTTCGGCAACAGTTGATTTGTATTCCAGCCTGACGCGCCGACAATTTCACCATGAGCGTCGGATAGCACAAGATACGCAATTTGATTATTGCGCCGGTGCTCGTCAAGCAGCTTCGCCAGCGTGCCGTAATCCTTTTGCATCAAGGGTTTTATTAAAGAAATATTAAGCAGGCCGGCAATTTCGCTAAGCCTCTTCTCCATATGTTCAGTCAAATTTTTCTCAACCAGCCACACACTGTTTATAACCAGCAGTGTCACCATAATAATCTGCACGAACAGACTGCCCAACACCAGCTTGAGGCGTAGCGATATTTTCGGGTTTAGCCAATCCACGGGTAGGTTGTTTTACTGGGGGCTATGACGCTGGAGATTAGAAATCCATGCGTCCGGAAGCGGATGTGTAGTGCGGACGCTTGGATAGGAAATATATCGCAAGGATGGCGATTGGATGTTTAGTTTAGTCAGCCGATGAAACTGCTTCATACGCCCTCTTTAATTATATTCAATCTATATCTGTTCGCTGTTCTCTCGATGTTGTGCTTTATCTTTTGACCGTAACGGCCGTAGGTGTGGCTAAAGACGGCGAATCGTTTTACAACCCGATAATAATAACAATAACCAGGATAGAGATGGGGGTTTTACTAACTTAATTTACGCCGAGGGGTTGTGTTTCTTCCGGCAATGCCAGACCAAGCTGCTCAAGAAGCCTGCCCATCGCGGCCATAATACGGTATTGAGCGAAGATCTTGTCGTATTCGGCGACGATGGCGGAACGCGACGCTACAAACATCTCATTCTCGGTATCCAGCAAGTCCAGCAGGCTGCGCTGGCCGATATTGAATTGTTTTTCATAAGCCTGGCGCGTATTGCGGATGGCTTCAACGTGTTGCCTCAGGTAAACAAGCTGCGTCTCAACCGACTGATAGGCATTCCAGGACAGGCGCATACTTTCAATCACCTGGCGGTAGGTGCTTTTACTGACCTCTTTCGCCTCGCCGGCAAGATTGGCGGTCTGCGCCCTTCTCGCGGCATCAGCTCCGCCGCGGAAAAGATTGTAGCGCATACGAATCATCGCGACTGTGTCCTCATCCCTGCCGTCAATCCCATTTACACCGTCATTCCAGACCTGCCCGAGTTCCAGATCAAAGCGCGGATAAAAAGGTGATTTGGCAGCCTGGTGCTGGGCAATGGCGGCCTCTACATCGGCCTGACTTGATTTTAATGTGGGATTGCCCGCCAGCGCCTTTTGCACCGCATCGTCCACGGATACCGGTAGTGCATCCGCATCAAACTCTGGCTTTTGCAGGCTATCCGGGCTGGGTAATTCGCCGATTACACGCTGATAATTAGCCTGTGCCTCGGTTAAATTAGCTTGTGCGGCAATCAGGTTGGAACCGGCCAACGCCCTACGGCCTTCCACCTGGGTTTGATCCGACTTGCGACCTACGCCGGCATCGGTGCGCAAGATAATCTGGTCTGCGATGCGCTCGTGCGCAGCAAGATTATCCTTGGCAAGATTCACAAGTTCCAGCTCGCGCAGCACATTCAAATAAAGCTCCGTGGCGCGCAGCCCGATGTTTTCGGCCGTGCCGTAAACCGTGTAGGCCGCCGCGTTTACGCGCTCGGTCTGTCTGGTCACTTCGCTGTGGGTAGCAAAGCCATCGAAAATCATTTGCCGTAAATTAATCCCGGTCTCGCGGCGCGAATTAGTGTCACCATTGGTGAGCGTGGCGAACGGGCTGACCCTGCGGCCATAGCCAACCCCGGCCGTTACATCTACCGTGGGCTTGTAGCCTGCGCGCGCCACATCCAGTTCGCCCACCCTGGAATTGCGTTGTTCAATAGCAGCTTGAATCGTGGGATTGGTGGCAAGAGTTTCCTTAACGGCGTCCTGAAGGGTCACTGCAAACACCGGGGGAGCGGCGCAATAAATCAAACCCAGTTGTGCAGCAATGACCGCTCGTTTTACCAACTTCACTTTTGGCCCCCAATTCAAAATAATCAATTCACTATAGGCATTGCCTAACTCCCGCATAGTAAGGCCATTAGCGTTGCTTCCTGACGACTACGCTCGCAAGTTTCGCGCCAAGATACATAAATTACCTGCTCGATACAAGTTTGCACAGGCTATCCATTGCTGTTGTACAACCTGATCTTATGCGCAAGCCAAGGCCGTATTCCAGGGCTTGAAGATTAATAGGGTGAATGAACTAGCGGAGAAATTTTAGAAAAGGAGATTAACAAGCACTTGGCTGAGGGCATTTAACACGATGACATTGTGTGATCGGAACTATCCAAAATAGGCTAAGATTTACCTGCAACAATGAAAATAGAGCCCGGCATGGCAGACCGGGCTTTCTCTGAGTATCCAGCAGTAATTAGGAAATATTACGGGTAATGTCCGTATCGACCAGCAAGCTCGCAAAGCCATTGGTGTAGCTCGCGTATGTTTCCCCATTTAACAGTACATTCGAACCCGCAACCCATCCCTGGCCGGTACTATTGACGACATCGCCCGTGTTGCCCAGCACGATCAGCTGATCCGTGGTGCCGGACAAATCAAGCACGTCTTGTACGTTGAGCGTCAGTGTGTTATTCCCGGTGCCAGTGAGATTAATATTCTCGATGCCGGTGATCTTCGTCTGGGCAATAGCGGTCAGATCCAGTAACTGCCCGGCGCCATCGAAGCGCAAGGTATCGGTGCTAAGGCCGCCATCGTAGACTAGGGTAGCTGTGCCTGCGAGATCAGCGGCATCGTACACTATGATGTCATTGCCATCGCCGCCGAACAGGACATCGCTACCGCCGCCGCCCGTCAGGACATCATCCCCTGCCCCGCCGGTTATTGTGTCATTCGCTGCACCGCCCGTGAGGATATTGGCGCCACTGGAACCCGTGAGAATGACGGCGCCTGACGAGCCTGTGGCATTGACGTTCTCAAAGCCGGTGAGATTATTAGTAGTACCACCATCCTGATCAAGCTGGGACAGATCAATCGTAGCCGCTTGGTTGAGCACCAGCGTATCGCTATCGGTACCGACTACGGCCGATCCCGCATCGCCGTGGATATTGCCGGTGGTTTGGTAGGTTATGGTGTCGCTGCCGGCACCGCCGATGAGCGTATCCGCGCCCCCGCCACCAACCAGGACATCATTACCCGCCCCTCCGGTGAGGTTGTCGACTGCGGTCGTGCCCGTTACGTTGATATTCTTCGCAGCGTCCGTCACTAAATTGGCGTCCACCGTCAAGGGCGTAGCGACTGTCGAAGTAACGGTTATCGTATTGCCCGAAAATCCTGAGGTGGCGTAATACGCATTGCCCAGTTTGATGGTATTAGCCGAAGTCGAAGTATTATTAAATTGAAAATTCTCG
>JBDSOT010000155.1:0-18963 GCA_039914705.1 Gammaproteobacteria bacterium
TGGCGCTCAAGCTGCCGCCGGTGCTCTGGGCGGCGTTGCTCTCGGTGAGACTCGCAGTGCTGGTGCCGCTGATGACCGCGGCGTCGTTGGTGCCGGTGATGGTGATGGTCACGGTCTGCGCGGTGCCGTCTGCGGTGAGGACGGTGAAGGTGTCGGTGAGCGTGCCGCCGCTGTTGAGGGCCTGCACGCTCGCATTGCTGTTGTTCAGGGTGTAGGTCCACACCCCCGCCGCGCTCATCTGGTAGGTGCCGTAGCCACCACTGCTGGCGGTGCCCGCCGCGACTACCTGGAAGGTGTTGGGGGTGTTGTCCACGTCGGTATCGGTGAGCGTGCCGGTCGCCGTCGGGGTGCCCACCGTACCGTTGGCGACGCCGCCTGCTTCCACGACACTGCCGCTCGCGGTGCCGGTGATGACGGCGGCATCGTTGGTGCCGGTCAGGGTGACGCTGATGACCTGGGTGGTGCCGTCGGCGGTGGCCACGGTGAGGCTGTCGGTGTAATTGGTGCCGGCGACGAATTCGTCGTGGGCGCTGTTCATGGTGTAGCTCCATACCCCGGCGGCATTGATGCTGAATACCCCGTAGCCGTTACTGCCGGCGACATTGGTCTGCACCCCAAAGGCCGCGCTGCTGTCGACGTCGGTCGCGCTTAAGGTGCCGCCGGTGCTCTGGATGGCGTTGCTCTCGGTTAAGGTGGCGCTCGCAGTGCCGGTGATGAGGGCGGCATCGTTGGTGCCGGTCATCGTCACGCTGATGACTTGGGTGGTGCCGTCGCTGGTGGCCACGGTGAGGCTGTCGGTATAGCTCTGGCCGCCCACGAATTCGTTGTGGGCGCTGCCCATGGTGTAGCTCCATACCCCGGCGGCATTGATGCTGAAAACACCGTAGCCGTTACTGCCGGCCACTCCGGTCTGGGCGATGAAGGCATTACTGCTGTCGACGTCGCTGGCGCTTAAGCTGCCGCCGGTGCTCTGGATGGCGTTGCTCTCGGTCAGGGTGGCGCTCGCGGTGCCGGTGATGACGGCGGCATCGTTGGTGCCGGTCAGGGTGACGCTGATGACCTGGGTAGTGCCGTCGCTGGTGGCCACGGTGAGGCTGTCGGTGTAATTGGTGCCGGCGACGAATTCGTCGTGGGCGCTGCCCATGGTGTAGCTCCATACCCCGGCGGCATTGATGCTGAATACCCCGTAGCCGTTGCTGCCGGCGACATTGGTCTGCACCCCAAAGGCCGCGCTGCTGTCGACGTCGCTGGCGGTTAAGCTGCCGCCGGTGCTCTGGATGGCGTTGCTCTCGGTCAGGGTGGCGCTCGCGGTGCCGGTGATGACGGCGGCGTCGTTGACAGAGGTCACGTTGATGCTGGCCGTGGCCGGGGCGGCATTACTAAGGCCTTGGCTGTCAGTGAGTGTGTAGTCAAAGCTGACTACGCCGTTGTAATTGGCATTCGGGACGAAATAGAAGGTTACCGCGCCGCCTGCGTAGGCAGTGCCGCTGGTGGCCAGGGTGGTGAGCGCTGAATCGGTATACAGCAAGCCATTGCCGGGCAAGGTGTTAAGCGTAACGCTGGCGATGGTTCCATCTATGTCGCTACCGGTAAGCGTGATTGCAATTGAAGTGGCATCTTCAGCGCCACTTGTGCTGGCAACGCTGGCTACTGGGGCATCGTTAGCGCCGCTGATGGTAAAGCTTAGAGTAGAGGTACTGGCACCGCCACGGCCGTCACTTATTGAGTAAGTGAAGGTATCTATCCTAGTGTCGCCGTCAGTCAGGGCATTCATGGCGGCATTCAAGACGTAGCTATAGCTACCGTCGCTTGAAATGGCGAGTACGCCGAACATGCCATTGACGGTTGCGCCCGCGCTGACGTCCTGTCCATTGATCTGGGTTACCGTTAATTGATCACTATCCGGATCGGTGTCGTTAATGAGTACGTTACCCGTAACGGAGCCAGGCGCGCCGTCTTCGGTGACGCTAAGGATGTTGGCCTGCGCAAATGGAGCGCCATTGATTACAACCGGCTTAACATCGCTCAGGGTAGTAAAAAGCAGATCGTCAAACTTGGGCGCGTCGAACTGAGGTGAAGAGGATAATGCACGGCCTTGAGTCTGACCCCCGCTTTCCGGAGTCGTCTGTTGATTGGTGCGTTCAAGCTGAAACAAAAAGCTGCCGTGGCCCTGGTTGTCGACAACAGACCCTTCACTTTCTCCCGCAGCCGGCTTCTCAAACACCTTAGTGGGATCTTTGCCTGCCAGGATGGCTTGCTGGATAGCTTCTACAGTGGAGGTGGTATCGGCACTATCTGCCCCGCCGGGATTAAAGACTTCCTCGTCGAGCAGGGCTTGAGAATCACGCCCCAGATCCAGACGTGTGCCATCGACAAACTCGACGGCGACGGTGCTGAGATGGCCGGTGCTGATGACCTCATTGGCATAAACGGGGTCGCCTACCTGCAGGGCGCGTGTTGCGCCGTTGAGTGCAGTTGCGATTACAGTGCCGGAGGCGGAAGTGACTATGCCTATAGGTTGTGAGGCACCCAGTTTCGCTCCGATTGTTTGAATGTTCGCCGCCATCGCCGCCCCCTAAATTTCATTTTGTCCTGTCTCTGGTGAGGCAGGTTTCTATACGATTGGAGCAGATAGTGAACCATGCTCAAGCTGTTGACTATTGTACCTTGGTACAGTAAGGCCGAAATTCCTTACAGCATATGGCTGGAAACCAGTTCCTCTGCCGTATCTTGCGTAACCTGGCCGTTCACCTGCAAGGCAAGCTGGAGCCGGTCATGTGCGCCCGTCTTGCGGAAGATCGACGACAAATGCGCCTTGACAGTACGTTCGGTGATCTTCAACACAGAGGCAATACGCTTATTACTGGATGCCTTGCTGATGAGCAGCGCAATTTCTATTTCCCGCTCGGTAAGCAATCTCAGTGTTTTGTTAATTGCCTTTGCGGGGGCCGGTTGTGGATTCGCTCCGGTCAAATCCGCAATCAGCCGCTGCATTAATTTGCGCCCAACCCACACCTCACCCGACTGCACCACTTTAATCGCCTCACTGAATAGTTCGGGTGACATATAGGCATTTGCATAGCCGTGCACACCGAGCTTGAACAGGGCCATGCCCTCCTCTTCTGTCGGTATATCGCTGAATATCATCAGCTTGAGATCAGGGCATCTGCGCCTCAGTACAGCGACCCCCTGAATACCATTGAGGCCCGGTAGACTAATGTGTAATAGCATGAGCTGCGGATTATCCGCGCCCAGGCAAGGGCCGATGGCATTGCCCGTGTGCAGCTTGCGTACCGGGGCAAGTTTAGGCAGCCCTTGCTGCCATCGCTGGAGGAGACCTTCATTCGCGCTACAGAGTAGGATCATGTTTCTAGCGCTCGGTCAGCGCGCGCTCCTTGGCCTTCAAGACGGGTTTCAATAAATAATGCAGCACGGTTTTCTTGCCGGTCAGAATATCCGTGTCGGCCAGCATGCCCGGAATAATCGGCAGCGGTTTTGCCTTCGTGCCGAGATAACTTTGCTTGGTGCGTACCCGCACCAGGTAATAGCTTTCTTTTTTCTCTTCATCACGAATCGTATCGGCGCTGATATGATCCACCTTGGCCTCCAGCCCGCCGTAAATCCCGAAATCGTAGGCGCTGAATTTAACGATAGCCTTCTGCCCGGGGTGGATAAAACCAATATCGGATGGGCGCACGCGCGCCTCCACCAGCAGTGAGTCATCCAGCGGGACGATCTCCACTAAATCCATGCCCGGCTGGATAATGCCGCCCTTGGTGTTCATCAACAGCCGGTTTACCGTGCCGCGCACCGGCGACCGCACCGAGGTACGACTCACGCGGTCTTCCAGCGCGAAATTGGACTCGGAAAGCTGGGATACCTTGGCAGCGGTTTCATTGTATTCAGTACGTGCTTTATTACGGTAGCCGAGCTCCAGCTCTTCAATCTTGCGCACGGCCTCATCGTAAGTCGATTGCACGCGCGGGATGGCAAGTTCGGTCGCACTTAGCTCACCCTTGACCTCGTTGACCTGCCGTTCCAGCCGCAACACTTCCACTTCCGAGATGGCACCATCTGCCAGCAACGGCCGGGTCATGGTCAACTCCTGCGCCGTGAGCTTGTAGCTACGCGAAAGCTGATCTCTGTGCGCCCTGAGTTCGGCCAGTTCCTGCCGCCGCTGTGACACCTGCTGCTTCAAAATATCCACGTTGGTTTGCAGTTCCTGCTGCCTGGAACGGAACAGTTCGGCCTCCTGTTCTACGATTTGCGGTTGCTTTAGCACGACATCCTCCGGCGCGACAAACGGCGTATTATCCGCTTCAGCCTTGAGCCGTGCCGCCATCGCCTTCAGCGCCAGGTAATTTCCGCTGCCCTCACGTAGCGAAGAGGAAAACCGCGTGTCGTCGATGCGCAGGATAATTTGACCCTTTTCAACGATGTCGCCTTCCTTGATCAGCATCTCGGCAAGAATGCCGCCCTCGAGATTTTGCACAATCTGCATCTGCCGGGACGGAATCACCTTACCCACGCCGCGCGTGACCTCGTCCAGTTTGGCATTGGCTGCCCATACGAGCGCAACGACTATAAACAGTACCGTAAACCACAGGATCAGCCGGCCACCGGTCGGTGCCTGTTGTAACATCGCGGCGCTGGTCTCGGAGACGTACTCCAAATCATCGGGCGCTACTGTTTGAGTGTGTTCCTGGGCTGTGACCGGCGTAGCCAGAGCCTGATAGTCTTCCGGCAGTTTAGCGGCGCGTAGCATGGAGATTCCCTTGTTTAAGCACTTCGAGTACCCGCTCTTTAGGACCGTCAGCGACGATTTTCCCGTTGTCGATGACAATCAGGCGCGTAACCAGATCAAGCATCGAGGCGCGATGCGTTACCAGCACCAGCGTCTTGTTCTGCGCGATCTCGGCCATGCGTGTTTTCAATCGTTCCTCCGAGGTGTTATCCATCGAATTGCTCGGCTCGTCCATAACCAGAATGGGCGGATTCAGGATCAACGAACGGGCAATGGAGATGGCCTGCCGCTGCCCGCCGGATAAGCCCTCACCGCGTTCGCCCACGGGCATATCAAAACCCAGCGGATGACGGTTGACAAATTCAGTTACACCGGCAATCTCGGCTGCGTGCAACAAGGTCTTATCGTCCGCGTGCGGTGCGCCGAGCGTAATATTTTTGCGCACGGTGCCGAAGAACAACATGATGTCCTGCGACACATAACCGATGTTGCGGCGCAGATCCGCCGGGTCAATCTGACGCACATCGATGCCGTCGATACGCACCGCTCCCTTGCTGGGTTCATACAGACCCATGATCAATTTTTCCAGGGTAGTCTTGCCGGAACCGACGCGCCCGATGATGGCAACATGCTCGCCGCGCGCGATGTTAAACGACACCCCGCTGAGGACATCGGTAACCTGCCGGGGATAGGCGAAGCTTATGTCGTGAAATTCAATGCGCCCATCCAGGCGCGGCCGGTGCACGAAAGACTTCTCCGCATCGCGTTCCATGGGCAGCGCCATAATGCTATTTAACCCTTCCAGTGCGGCCTGGGTCTGGTGATAACGCGTCGCCAGGCTCGCGACCTGCCCCATGGGTGCCATCGCGCGCCCACTGAGCAGTACACAGGCAATGAGTCCACCCATGGTTAACCCGTTTTCCACAATCAGGTACACGCCGAATATGACTATGGCCACCGTGGCCAGTTGCTGCACGAACATCGACACATTCACCGCCGAGCTGGACAACAAACGTGAGCGCACTCCCCAGTGGGCGATGTAACCGACCGCCTGTTCCCATTTGCGTTGCACGGTGCCTTCGGCACCGAGGGTCTTGATGGTCTCCATGCCGGTGAGGCTTTCGATGAGTGTGGCATTTTTTTGCGCCGAGGCGCGGTAGGTATTCTCAATCGACTTGCGCAGTGGCGCGATAATGAAAAATCCGTAGATTGCGACGAGGGCTATGCCCACCACCGGAATGATTGCCAGCGGACCACCGATCAAGGCAATCACCAGTAAAAACAGGATCAGGAACGGCAGGTCGATAATAGCGGTGATGGTGGCTGATGTAATGAAGTCGCGAATGCCTTCGAACTCGCGCAGGTTGCTGGCAAACGCACCCACCGATAGCGGGCGCGCCTCCATCTTGAATCCCAACACCTTCTCGAAGATCATAGCCGAGAGCAGCACGTCCGCCTTTTTCCCCGCGAGGTCGATGAAATAGCCGCGCAAGGCGCGCATGATGGCCTCGAATACAAACACGATGGTTACGCCGAGGGCGAGCACCCAGAGCGTCTCAATCGCGCC
The DNA here is from genome assembly GCA_039914705.1 of Gammaproteobacteria bacterium. GTDB lineage: Bacteria > Pseudomonadota > Gammaproteobacteria > SURF-13 > SURF-13 > JBDSTW01. The sequence goes on from JBDSOT010000155.1 coordinate 6,312, forward strand.
ATTGGGCACCACACGGTCATAGACATTCATGGTAAACAGCGGGCTGGCAAGTGCGAAGATATTGATCAGCAGAGATGCCACGAGAACGTCGCGGTAAATGCGCCAGGACTGCGACAGGGTTCCCCAGAACCAGTGGCGCGTCGGTTGATGCAGTACCTCCGGTGTGCGCTCATCAAAGCGGTGCTCAGGCCAGACAAAAATAACGTGACCAAGATAATCACGCCCGAGATCTACCAGGCGCACCTCCTGTTCGGCCTCACCGGCCTCGGGTTGCAGAATACGTGCACTGCCCTTGCCGGTATTGATTTCGAGCACCACGCAGGCATGCTGATCGTTCAGCAGCAACACAGCCGGCAAGGTAAGGATAGAAATTTTCGCTAACGGGCGCTTGATAATGCGCGCGGAAAGACCGGCGCGAGCGGCGGCACGGACAAACAATTCCGGTGTTAAGCGATGATTCACCAACGGCAGGCCCGCGCTGAGGGCATCCGGGGAGAAAGGCCGATGCTGAAGTTTGGTCAGCAGTACCAGGCATCTCAGCAGTGGATCATCAAACGACAATCCGTCGCCTGGAAGCTCCCAGCCTGACTCCTGCAGTTCAGCTCTTTGGTTGGACATGGCAGGCTCCCGCCTTTATTGTTAGTGAATATGCGATTAGCTTCTTGTGAGGCATAATGATGTCCGGTAAGCAAAGTCAGTACGCTGCCGCGATACCGCCAGGGGATCACTTACCTTATATAACAAGCAAGTTCCAGGCCACTTGTGGGCACAGGCCATGGCCCCAAAAAAAGCACTCGCTAGCGATGGCCCGCTGATTGCATGATCTTGCCTTTACGAGCGAATAAAATGCCTTATATTCAACGCAATGCTAACGGCACTATCATCGCCTTGGTGAGTACGCCCAGCGCCATGGCTGAGGAACAGCTTTCTTCGAGCGATCCGGAGGTGGTGGAGTTTTTGCGGGATAGCGGATCCAGCGAGATCACCAAAGAGTTTCTGTCCAGTTCGGATACAGACCTGGTGCGGGTAATCGAGGATTTAATCGACCTGTTGATCGACAAAAATCTGATACTGATGACCGAATTTCCGGCAGTGGCCCAACAGAAACTGATCAATCGTAAATCGGCCCGTGAGCTGTTCAGTAAAAATCAAACTCTGATGGTTGCCAAGGACGACATTCTTTAGTCAATCTATACCAAGGCCTGCGGCCGCCCCACCGCATACCCTTGCACGCCATCCATATTAAGTTCTTTCATGATCTCCCACTGCGTCTGACTTTCCACCGACTGGGCAATAACCACAATATCCAGGCTGTGTGCGACATTGCACAAAGTGCGCATGAGGAATTGATTGTCGGTGTTTTCAGTAACCTGACCGGTATAGCTGCCATCAATCTTCACATAATCGGGGTGCAGCGACTGTAGGTATCCCAATGCCGCAAACCCACGGCCAAACTGATCCAGGCCAAAACCATGGCCTCGTTCACGTAAACGCGTTACCAATTGACGCAACTTATCGAGTTCGCGTACCGCCACAAATTCCGAAAATTCAAATTCGATCCTCGGGGCGCTATCGGGCAGCTTGCCGAGCCTGTCAAATAACCAGTCCACAAAAGCGGTATTGCGCAAAGACGCGAGTGATAGATTTACGGCCAGACGTGTCCCGTTTGTATCGCTTGATAAGTACGCGATCACTTGCGTCAACATTGCCTGATCAACCTCTACGGCGATCTCCAGTTGTTCGGCCATGGGCATGAAGGTTCCCGCCGTCAGTAATGTGTTGCCAGGGCCGGGGATGCGCACTAAAATTTCCTGATGCAGCAGAGTTTGTGGGACATGCGCATCAACCACCGGCTGCACATGCAGGATTATCTTGTTGGCACGCACCATCTCGCCTAGATATATTTTCCACTCCTGCCGACCATGTATTTCCGGCAACTGCGGCGCCGCCGCATATCTGTATACTACATTCGGCCCTTGCGCCTGCGCCGCGCGCAGAGCCATGTCGGCCCCAGCCAGCAGTCCGGCGGGATCCTGTTCGCCCGCATAAAGGGCGATGCCGATTTGGACAACATCATCAGAATCCACTACACCCTGACCGTGCAACCTCGCCAGGTCGCTGCTGATAATGGCAGCCAGTTTGTCGGCATCCTCCGCATTAGCGTCGGGCATCAAGAGTCCGAAGTCGGCACCCGTCAGACGCGCTAATAGACAGTGCTCGTGGTCTGCTACGGCATTTTCAAGGATAGCTGCGGCCTGTTTAAGCATGGTGTCGCCAGCCTGGTATCCGTGCCGGTTGTTTAAGCCATTCAGATCGTTAAGCTGGATTAGCAGCAATGCGCCGCGTTGCTCTGTGGCAGATTTCACATGCGTTTGTAATTGCGCGTCAAAATAGCGCCGGTTGCCGATGCCGGTCAACGGATCGCGATAGGCCAACAGCCTTAAATGTTCCGCTGACTGAGCCTGTTCTTCAAACGAAGCCTTAAGCTTTTCCGTCATGCGATTCATGGCCAGCACGACATTGCGTAACTCACGCGTCTTCGGCAATGCATGTTGCATCTCGTAGCGCGATGAACTGACTGCCTCCGCTTGCCGTTCCACGGCCTTGAGCGGTTTAAGCAGAGAACGCAAGGTCAAACCGCCGATCAGGATGCCGAATACAGCGGTGCCGGCAAACCACAATAAGGTGCGGGTCAGCGTGCGCCACAACTGTTCGTAGGCGTAGCCGGTATTACTGCGCACCTGAATACTACCTGCCTGTCTCCAACCTGACATCAAGTCAGCGCTTGCCTGCGGCATTTCCAGTTTAACCAGGTCAATAAACCATGCAGGCGTCTCGTTACGCTCGGCATTCATCTCCCGGTCTACCAGATGCCGGCCTTGCTGATCTTCGACCACGATTTCCCGATAATATCCGCGGTCAAAAATCGCATCGACCAGCGAGTTCATAGTGGGTAAATCGTTGGCTTGCATGGCTGGTGACAAGGAAACACCCAGCGAGGTCGCCGCATCCTGGGCATTCGATTTAAGCTGCTCCATCAGAAAGGCGCGCGTATTGTGGAAATTTATCAATAGCGTGCCCATGAACATCAGCATGAACAGCGTCAAGATCACCAATACCAATTGCCTGTATAAGGTCATTTATGATTACCTCCCCACTGCAAGATTGAAATGTAAGCCGCGAACATTTGTTTATCCCTTTATTTTTTTCATGTCATTCTCGCCCATGCGCCGGATCAGTTCAGTCCAGCTGCTGAGTCTGCTCGATCTGCCCACCAAGCGGCCGCGGCCGCGCTCCTTGGCCAGCCACAGATTATCGCCATTGAAGCTGTACACGGGTACGAGATCATGGCGCTGCGAGGCCGGTTTTATTTCTTTGATTAAATTGTCCAGCACCAGCGGTTCGGCGTCAGGGGTTTCGAGGTAGGTCAGCACCATGTGGGCCTGGTTGAGTTTCAGCGCCTTGACATAAGTCAAACTCATACGCGTTATGGGAACTCCCAGCGCCTTAAGGGTGAAATATTTGGCAACGGCAAAGTCTTCGCAATCGCCCCCATTGCTCCCAAGAAACTCAACCGGGGTAGCCCAATAATCCTCCACGCCCCAATGTTTTTGATCGGAAACAAAATTCAATTCATTGAAAAATTGATTTACCCGTTTGAGCTGGTCGCGACCGGACGCGTTCTGCGCCGATTGCATAAGCTCGCCCCATTGATTCACGCGTGCGCGCCCTTCCATACCATACGCCTGCTCGATCTGCCCAAGCAATTTGTCATTAAGAAAGGGTATCTCGGCCGCCACTGCAAGCGTCCACGCTAATGCCAGGCAGGTGAAAAAATACAGGGTGCGTTTATTCCAACGCTTTGGATAACTCAAGGAGTGGGGCCGACGGCCATTCGCATGAACATATAGAAATTCACATTGCACCCTGCCACTGTGCTTAAGGGTTGATGACGAATCACCGGAAAAATTCGTAGGCCTGAATCTACGTAGGCGTAACCGTTTTTAAATTGGCTTTATGTCTGCTGGATTCCAGCCGAACTATAGCAAGCGTCCGCCGCGCACGAAATGCGTACTCCAATAGCGGCTGGTCATGCTGTCGCGCGACACCTGTTTGCCGCGCACCGGTGCATGGATGAAAATATTGCCGCCCTGGTAAATCCCGACGTGTGAAATATCGCCGCCAATGCTGAAGAACAACAAATCCCCCGGCAATAATTTCTCAGGCGGCACAGCCTGGGTTTGCTGATACTGCGCACGCGAGGTACGCGGGACATTAATGCCGGCCATCTTGTAACTGTAAAAAACCAGACCGCTGCAATCGAAGCCGCGCGGTGTAGCACCGCCGTATTGATAGGGCGTTCCCAGCATGCGCTGCGCGGTGCGCAGGATGTTTAACCTGATGTTGCCCTCGGGAGTATTTTCAGAGATAGTATTTGTCAGTCCGCTGCGGGCCGGTTGCGTCACACAACTGGCTAACGCTAGACACAGGCTTGCCAGCAGGACAGTAAGAAGGCCTAAGCTTGTGCGGCGGTAATCTACGCTCATGGCTTATACTCCTGAGTTACTACATTAACCTATGCATTAAACCCGCCAAATTTTCTCAAGCTGTTTGATAAAGGGTAGGCCTCTGCTGAGTTACAACTACTAGAATACCGTGCCATCTCCTTAATGAAAACGTATACTTGACGCAATGCCACGCAAATCCTCTCGCACATCCCACACTCGCCGTTGGGTCTTCGGACTTCTCACTACCGCACTGCTAGCGCTAACCATTGCCGGGGCTGGCTATGTCGTCTATCTGGACAAAACGCTGCGTGTGCAATTCGAGGGTAAACGCTGGGCCTTGCCGGCCCGCGTTTACGCACGTCCACTTGAGCTGTTCCAGGGCATGAATTTAAGTCCCGGGCAATTGACCGCAGAACTAGCCGAGCTCGGCTATGCGCGTAGCGAGGCCGCAAACAGCCCCGGCACCTATCAAGTATCCGCCAACGAGTTGCGTCTGGTGACGCGCGCGTTCCGCTTCTGGGACACCGCTGAACCTTCGCTGGCCGTGCATGCGCAGTTCAAGGGCAATACCATTACAGCCTTGCAGAACTCCGCAACCGGCGCTGATTTGGATTTGGTGCGCCTCGATCCGGCGCTCATCGGCAGCATCTATCCAGCGCATAACGAAGACCGCGTGCTGGTGCAACTGAAAGAGGTGCCTCCTCTGCTGATTCAGGCCTTGCTCGCAGTGGAAGATCATCGCTTCTATCAACATCACGGCATCGATCCGATTTCCCTGTTGCGCGCGTTATGGAGAAACCTGCGTGCGGGTGCCGCTGTACAGGGCGGCAGCACCTTGACCCAACAGTTGGTAAAAAACTTTTATTTGACCTCGCAACGCAAACTGTCACGCAAGGTCAACGAGGCCATCATGTCCCTGTTGCTGGAGGCGCATTACAGCAAGGATGAAATCCTGGAGGCCTACCTGAATGAGATATTTCTGGGACAGGAAGGCGACCGCGCCATCCATGGCTTCGGGCTGTCCAGTTACTTTTATTTCGGACGCCCTTTAAGCGAATTGAAGCTGCCGCAGTTTGCGTTGTTGGTAAGCCTGGCGCGCGGTGCCTCGTATTACGATCCGCGCAAACATCCGGAGCGATCATTAACGCGGCGTAATCGGGTCATCGACATGCTGGCCGCGAGCGGAAAAATTACTGCCGAACAGGCCACCGTTGCAAAGAAAACCTCATTGGGCGTAACGGCTAAAGTGCCCAGCGGCATTTCTCCTTATCCTGCCTTCATGGATCTGGTGCGTCGGCAATTGCAGACCGATTACAAGGAGGCAGACCTTACCTCGGAAGGCTTGCAGATATTTACCACGCTCGACCCGCGTATCCAGGCCAGTGCGGAAGGCGCATTGTCAACACGCGCCGGTCAACTGGAAAAGGCCTATAAGATTCCGGCGGGTCGCCTGGAAGGTGCGGCGCTCGTTACCGGCAGCCAGAATGGTGAGGTATTGGCCATGGTGGGCGGCCGCGATGCGCGCTTCTCAGGGTTTAATCGCGCCCTGGATGCGCAGCGGCCGATCGGCTCGCTGGTAAAGGCTGCGGTGTATCTCACCGCGCTCGCCAAGCCGCAAAATTACACCCTGGCAAGCCTGCTTGATGATAGCCCATTGAGTGTACCGAGTCGGGGCGGAAAGACCTGGCAACCGCAGAACTACGATCATCAATACCACGGCTTGGTGCCTCTGCATTCCGCTCTGGCGCATTCTTACAATATCCCGACCGTGCGTCTGGGCCTGGATGTGGGCGTACCCGCCGTACTGGACACCTTGCAAAAGCTCGGCCTGACGCGCCAATTTCCGGCGTATCCTTCTATCTTGCTGGGCGCGATCGACCTTGCCCCGGTGGAGGTCACGCAGATTTATCAGACCCTCGCGAGCGGCGGATTTCGCGTTCCGCTGCGCGCCATTCGCGACGTCCTCACGGCACGCGGCGAACCCCTGCAACGCTATTCCTTATCTATCGAAGCCGCCTTCGACCCGGCCGCAATCTATTTACTAAACACTGCCTTGCAGGAGGTGGTGAGCAATGGCACGGCCGCTTCGGTCAATAAGCAATTGCCCGCCGGGATGCGCGTGGCCGGAAAGACCGGCACCACGGACGATGCACGCGATAGCTGGTTTGCCGGATTCAGCGGCCAGCACCTGGCCGTCGTGTGGCTGGGCCGTGACGACAACAAACCCACGGGCCTGACCGGTGCCACTGGTGCATTAAAGGTGTGGGGCGATATTATAGGTGCCACCGCGACGCAATCGCTGCAATTAGTGCAGCCGGAAAATGTCGAGTTCGTGCGCATTGATGGGCACACTGAACAACTGGCCAGCAATAGCTGTGCGAGCGCGGTGCAGCTTCCGTTTATCAACGGCTCGGCCCCGCGTACGGTGTCGGCCTGTGGAAATGATTACGGCTATGAGCAATCACAGCGTGATGGCCGGCCACGCTCTAATGAAAGTCCGCTCGATTGGTTTAAGGAGATTTTTCGATGATCACTGATGTTACTCGCCCATTACTAGCGCATAGCCGATCTGTGCGCGTCGTTAATGTTCCCAGGTTAGTTTTTATGGCAGGCCTGCTGGGTGCCGTCTTGCAGATGTCCGGTTGCTACACCATGGGAGGCCCCGGCGCGCCGGTTCAGCAGCGCGAGATTCTCAGCGGCGGCGAGCCTGTTAACCAGCCGCAGACAAATGAGAATCCGGATGTCGTAGTGACGCCGTATCCCTCCGGCGCTGCCGGCAATCCCCGCCGCCTGCCTGAGGGCGACAATGCCGTAATTCCTCGCGCCCAGGCACCACAGACTCCGCCGCCCAACACGGCCGTGCTGGCCTTGCTTGACAGCGCCAATCAACAGTCCCGCTCCGGTAAATTGGATGGCGCTGCCGCCGCATTGGAGCGCGCCCTGCGCATCGACTCACGCAATGCCGAGATCTGGCAGCGCTTGGCGGCGGTGCGCCTGCAACAGGGTCAATTCGGATTGGCCTCCAGCCTCGCCGCCAAATCCATTAGCCTGGCGGGCAATGACATCGACCTGATCGAGCGCAACGAGACCATTATCGAACAGGCCAAACGCGGCCAGCGTTAGCAGACCAAAAGAAATAAGAAAGGCGGCCATCAAGACCGCCTTTCTGTAAATATCAGAGTTCCTAAAATTACAATTATTGTATGGCCAATTTGCGCGCAGTCGAGACAGCCTTCTTGGGTAGTGTCAATTCAAGCACACCGGCGTTGTATTTTGCCTCCGCGCCCTCTTCGTCGACATCTTGGCCCAAGGAAAAGCTACGGAATACCTTGCCGTAGTAGCGTTCGGTGTGCAGTGTCTTGCCCTTATCCTGATTATTCTGGCTCTGGGCATCCTGACCGTTTCCTGCCTTGGATTCGGTGTTTTTGGTAAGCTCGGCGCTGATAGCAACCTGACTGCCATCGATGGTCACGTTGATATCATCCTTGTTCACGCCGGGGATCTCGGCATGCACGATATAGGCATTGTCGTTTTCAGTGACATCCATACGAATTTGCATCTGTTGAGGTTGACCCTCCGTGCGCACCGGCCGTAAATACCCTTGGAAGAAATTGTCGAACACATCATCCAGCGGGCTAAAAGTACTTAAGGAACTTAGCGGACTGTAGCGAGAAATGTTTGGCATAGTAACCTCCTTAAAAGTTGAGTTTAATAACACACAAATAAGAAATAGGGACGCAAAAATAAATTTCAAGGGGTTTGTTTGAGGCGGAGCAAAGTGTACTCTGCAAAATTCTTTAGTCTCTATTCCCATTGAGTAGCCGAGTGAGATGCTCATGCTGATCGATAGAGGCTGTCGCGAGCGGGGCAAAATTTATCATGCGGGCGCGACTGCGTAACAGCACCGCCCTGACGACGTGACCGTGGCCGGTAACGCCCTCGACACGCACCGGGTAAATGGCGCTTCCGGTAAGCTCTGCCAGTTTAAATACGCCGCGTTTTAATTTGGGGGCAGGCGCGGTTTCTAAATGAAGGCCACCTTGCGGAAACAAGGCAACTACTTCACCTTTATTCAACACCCGCAAGGCCTCACGCAATGCCTGTTCCGGCCGCCGCTCGCGCTCCACCGGGATGCAGCCCATGGCACGGAACAGCCAGGTCAGTCCGAAGCGCTGATATTCCTCGCGGGCAATCATAAAGCGCAAGGGCCGGCGCGTGGCGGCGGCCATCAACAGGGGATCGAGGCCAGAGATGTGATTGGCGACCAGCAAGGCCGCGCCCTGTTCAGGCAAGGCAATGGGGTCGTATATGAGCCGGTGGTAGCGCGTGCAGAACAGGCGATTAAGTCCGTCCAGCCGGTTGAGCCAGACGCTGCCCCAATCGGTTAGATTTGCGGCCTCGCAGGCGCGGCACACACGACGTCCTAACCACCAGAATATCCCTGCAATGATGAACAGCGCGGCCAGAAAAATAATTTTATCCATAAATTTTTTTCGGGCGCACGTACATAAATAGCCTAACGCAGCGGATTAATCGAAGGCCTTCAACGCATCGGATAAACGCTGCACGGCAATCACTTCCATATCTTTGATAGCGCTCTTCGGCATGTTTGCCTTAGGGATAATAGCGCGCTTGAAGCCGTGCTTGGCCGCCTCACGCAGGCGCTCCTGGCCGTTTTGCACAGGCCGTATTTCACCGGCGAGTCCGATCTCCCCGAACACCACCAGGTCCATCGGCAACGGCCGGTTACGCAGGCTCGACAGCGCGGCGAGCACCACGGCAAGGTCCGCTCCAGTCTCGGTTACGCGCACTCCACCGACCACGTTCACAAACACATCCTGATCGTACATGGCAACGCCACCGTGACGGTGCAGCACGGCCAGCAGCATCGCCAGACGATTCTGATCCAGCCCCAGGGTCACGCGGCGCGGGTTCGCACCGTGGCTCTCATCAACCAGCGCCTGCACCTCAACCAGTAAGGGCCGACTACCCTCGCGCGTAACCATGATCACACTGCCCGGCACCGGCGCTTCATGGCGCGAGAGAAAGATGGCCGACGGATTGCTCACCTCACGCAACCCCTTCTCGGTCATCGCAAACACGCCGAGTTCGTTGACCGCGCCGAAGCGGTTTTTTATGGCGCGGATCACCCGGTAAGAACTGCCGGTATCGCCCTCGAAGTACAACACAGTGTCCACCATATGCTCCAGCACGCGCGGCCCGGCAAGCGTACCTTCCTTGGTGACGTGCCCGACCAGAAAGACCACGGTGCCCGTCTGCTTGGCGTAGCGCACCAATTGGGCGGCGCTCTCGCGCACCTGCGCGACCGAACCCGGCGCTGATTGCAGAAGTTCGGTGAAGACGGTCTGGATCGAGTCGATAACCATCACCTGCGGTTTTTCACGCTGCGCAATGGCGATGACCTGTTCGACTTGGGTCTCGGTCAGCAGGCGCAGGTTGGTGGTGGGCAGCCCCAGACGATAGGCGCGCAGGCTGATCTGTTGCAGGGACTCCTCACCGCTGACGTACAGCGTAGAAAGCTGCGTGCTTAAGGCAGCCAGCGCCTGTAGCAATAAGGTCGATTTCCCGATGCCCGGATCGCCGCCTATCAGCACGACCGAGCCTGCGACCAATCCGCCGCCGAGCACGCGATCAAGCTCGGCCAGGCCGGTGGGATTGCGTGGCTCCGGGCGGGCGTCAACCTCGGCGAGGGATTGCACCCTGGAATCACCATTATGCCCGCTAAAGCGGGGATTGCGCGCCGTTGCGGGCCGTGCTGCAACGGCCTCAACCAGTGTATTCCAAGCCCCGCATTCACTGCACTGGCCGGCCCACTTCGGTGCTTGGGCACCGCATTCGGTGCAGTTATAGATTAATTTATCGCGTGCCACTGACATCCCCTGCTGATGGAATGGTGTGGAAATCAGCTTGGGTCGCAGGCACGGCGGCATGCGCGGCACTGACCGCTTCCCGGGCAGGCGTTACGTCTACTTGCACGCGCCGCGCCACGGCGCAGAGCAATTCATAAGGGATCGTTGAGGCATGTTGTGCAATTTCTTCGACCGGCAGACCTTCGCCCCACAGTATCACCGGATCACCAATGCCTGCCTGCGGCTGACTGCGCAGGTCGACACAAATCATATCCATGGAGACACGCCCGATCAGCGGCACGCGCTGCCCGTTCAGCAGGACAGGCGTCCCGGGTTCGGCGTGACGCGGATAACCGTCGCCGTAACCGATGGCGGCAATGCCGACCGGCATGTCTTGCGGACAGGTCCAGCTTGCACCATAGCCGACCGTATCGCCTTTTATGAGCGCGTGCCGGGCAATCAGTTTGGTGCTTAAGGTCATTACCGGCCGCAGGCCGTCTTGCGCCGCCGTGCGGCCGGGAAATGGCGAGGCACCGTAGAGCATCAGGCCGGGCCTGACCCAGTTGGCATGGGTTTGCGGCCAGTTTAATATCGCCGCAGAATTGGCTATGGCCCGCTCCGCATCAAGGCCTGTGGTTGCCGAGTTGAAACACTCCAATTGCGTCAAGGTAAACGTGCTTGAAGGATCGTCGGCACTGGCCAGGTGCGTCATCAGACGCAGTGGTTCGGCAACCCACGGACAGCGCTTGAGGCGCTGCCAGACCGCCTTTAGTTCGCCCGGAGGGAAGCCAAGACGGTGCATGCCGGTATCGAGCTTCACCCAGACAGAGATGGGTGTCGGCGAGGGCGTACGCTCCAACATATCGAGCTGGGCGGCATTGTGTAGCACTACGCTCAACTGATGCTGACCGATTAACGGGAGTTCAGCCGCCTCCAGAAAACCTTCCAGAAGAATAATGGGTTCGCCAACCCCGCCCTCGCGTAGCGTCAGGGCCTCGTTAAGACGAGCGACGCCGAAGGCGTCCACGCCGCTCAGGCCGCGCGCAATCCTCAGGCTGCCGTGACCATAGGCATCGGCCTTGATGATCGCCATGACCTGTCTGCCCGGTGCCAGTTCACGGACGCGCCGCAGATTGTGCTGTAGTGCAGCCAGATTAATAAGCGCGCGCGCGGTGGTCGTCATCAGCCATTGTAAATTATAATAATTACAAATACTTATATTCTAATATTAATGTTATTAATATTTTAACGATTCGGCATTCAGGCATCGTATCTTACGTTATGAATATAATTTTCAAAACGCGTGTACTGCCCTAAAAATGTTAGCCGGGTATTGCCGATGGGGCCATTGCGCTGCTTGGCAATAATAATCTCCGCGCTGCCCTTGTCCGGGCTGTCCTCGTTATAAACTTCGTCGCGGTAAATGAACAGAATGATATCAGCGTCCTGCTCGATACCGCCCGACTCGCGCAGATCGGACATCACCGGGCGCTTGTTGGGACGCTGTTCAAGATTACGATTGAGCTGTGACAAAACGATAACCGGCACACTAAGCTCTTTCGCCAGGGCCTTGAGTGAGCGTGATATTTCGGATATTTCATTGGTGCGGTTTTCCGATTTTCCGCCCACCTGCATGAGTTGCAGGTAGTCGATAACGATCATACCCAGCCCGTGTTCACGTTTGAGCCGACGCGCGCGCGCGCGCAATTCAACGGGTGATAGCGCAGGGGTATCGTCAATATATAAAGATGCCTCGGCCAGCATGCCCACGGCCGAGGTCAGGCGCGGCCAATCGTCGTCGTCAAGCTTGCCGGTGCGCACCTTTTGCTGATCAATACGCCCGAGCGAGGACATCATGCGCATGGCCAGTTGCTCGGCCGACATTTCCATGCTGAATATGGCCACCGGAAACTTGCCCTTGATCGCCGCGTGCTCGGCGATATTCATGGCAAAGCTGGTCTTGCCCATGGACGGGCGTCCCGCCACGATAATTACATCGGAATTTTGCAGGCCCGAGGTCATCTGGTCCAGATCGGTAAAGCCTGTCGAAATACCGGTGAGCGGGCTGTCCTGCTGAAACAGTGTGTCGATACGCTCCATTGCGCGCGTCACGAGCTGCTTCATGGATTCAAAGCTGCGCTTGCCGTGCGAGCCGTGTTCGGCGATTTCCAGTACTTGCTTTTCCGCGTCATCCAGCAGTTGCGTGCTGTCGCGCCCGTCCGGGTTAAAGGCGTTATTGCTGATCTGGGTGGCAACGGCAATCATCTGCCGCAG
>JBDSOT010000158.1:0-2823 GCA_039914705.1 Gammaproteobacteria bacterium
GGATCGTTTTCATCGATCTGCAAATCGGGTCGCAAGGTCTCAGGCTCGGGATGTGACTCCGCTTTGTCTCTGCGCCGCAGATAATCAAGCGCTCGGCTACGGCATATAGTTAATAGCCAGGCCATTACGCGGCCGCGTGACGTGTCAAAGCGCTCTGCCTGCTGCCAAACCTGTAGATAAACATCGCTCGCTACTTCTTCGGCTGCTTCCGCCCGCGTAGTGATGCGCAGGGCGACCGCATACACACGCGCGATAGTCGTATCGTAGAATGCCGCAAGGGCAGCCTCATTTTTATGTGCGATAGACGTTATCATGGCGCGGAAATTATCCTCAACATCAGTAGCTGCCTGTTCGTCCGCATCGGTTAACTTCGTTATAGAATCCATGCCGCCATTCTATATCAACCTTGCCGGAAGTCGATTTTTTAAACTTTACTCTCTCTATACGTAGCGAATAGCAGTTTGGATGGTGTAGCTAAGTGCTGAAAATATTTACAACTTCTGCGCTGTGCTCATGTCTCATTGAATAGTTGTCTGAAAAACATCCGATCTCACTGTAAGCTGCGTATTAGAGATAGTACCTTCCCATAAACCCTGTATATGCAAAGGAGATTGCACTTGAAAATTCTCAAAATTATTCCGTTTATTGCCGCTGGAACTGCCTTATTCGCAGCCACCGGTCTTCCCGCCCAAGCCTCCAGTCACCGCGAAGCGCCGTTCATTACCGAGCAGCCGAAGGTTGACGGTACTGACTGGTACATGTTCCAGAGTTATGAGACCGGTCGTTCAGGTTTCACTACCCTTATCGCCAATTACCAGCCGTTCCAAGATGCCTACGGTGGCCCCAATTATTTTTTCATGGATCCTGACGCGCTGTATGAAATACACATCGACAACAATGCCGATGCCAACGAAGATTTAACCTTCCAGTTTCGCTTCCAGAACACCCTGCAAGATCTCCAGGTTGATACGGGCGGCGGAGTAATGGTCTCGGTGCCGCTCATTAACATTGGCCCGTTCGGCCCGGCGATCACTGCCGGTAATCCGTTGAACATTGTCGAAACCTACACGGTCAGGGCGGTGCGTGGCGACCGTCGCACCGGCTTCTCGAGTTCCGGGCTGGCAAAAAATTCCACCGATAACACTACCACCACGTTTAACAAGCCGGCGGACAACATCGGCAACAAGTCAATTCCAGACTATCCAGGCTATGCCACAAACCATGTCTTCAATATCAACATTCCCGGTTGCACGACCGATGTCGCAACGCAAGGCAGGGTGTTTGTGGGCCAGCGCAAGGAGCCGTTCTATATCAACGTGGGCGAGATATTCGATCTGATAAATCTCAATCCGCTGGGCGCGCGCAACTCCGAACCCAACACACTGTTCGACAAGAACGTCACCACGCTTGCACTGGAAGTGCCAACCTCGTGTTTGACCGCGAACGGTGATGGCAGCGGCATTATTGGCGGATGGCAGACCGCAAGTCTGCGCCAGGGCCGCTTGCTGAATCCTTCACCCGGCAGCGACAGCTCATCGGCCACCCGTGAGGGCGGTGCCTACGTTCAGGTATCACGCTTGAGTATGCCGCTGGTCAATGAGGTAGTGATTGGCGTTAAGGACAAAAACAAGTTCAATGCCTCGCGGCCGAGAAATGACGGCACGAACTTCCTGACCTACGTGACCAATCCGACCTTACCGGTACTCGTTAACGTGCTGTTTAATGTGCCGCCACCTGCGGTGCCGCGTAATGATCTGGTGCAGGTATTTTTAACAGGCGTGGCGAATGTGAACCAGCCGCCCGGTCTGCAAACACCGCTTCCTGCGGGCGCAACGCAAGGTACACCATCGGAAATGATGCGCCTGAATACCGGCCTTCCGGTATCGCCTGCTGCAACCCAGAACGACCTTGGCGCACTGCAATGCTTTGTCAATGGAACGCTTACCTTGGGCAATCCAGGCTGTGATCCGGCGGGCTTTCCGAATGGGCGGCGTCCGATTGACGATGTGGTTGATATCACCTTGCGCGCTGCTGAAGGCGTGCTTATTCCGGGTCATAACGCCGCTGCGGACACGGTCAACGACGGGGCGCAATTGGTCGGTGCGGCCGGTGGAGCCGGTGCCTCAACGGACTTCGGCGTTGCCTTTCCGTATCTCAACGCTCCCATCCCAGGATCCCCCAACGGCCCCAATGGCGTAACTCCATAAGGCATAGGTAATTCCAGGAGATAATTTATGAGGAGCTTATTATGGAAATTATGAAAAAATTAGGTAGCTTGGTAACACTTACTGCCCTGGCATTTCTGCTCGGTGCATGTGGCAGCGGTGGTGGCAATGGAAATAACGGAGGTGTTGCTGGCGATTCGTTCATTAACTCATTGCAATCGTTAGTTTCCACATCGCCGGATGATACCGAGCCTGCGGCCCTGGATACCTTTCCGGCAGCTACAGCGCCGGACAACACAGAGCCGGTGGCACTTTAACTAGCTGGTGTATACTTGGGTCAGGGGTGATCAATCACCCCTGACTTTTATTTGTATGCGTAGCTTTATATGCCTAAATAGTCAGCCTCATACAATTCGTAGCCCTTGAGGCCAGGCATCACAGCGTCAGATTGGTTACACCATGCTGAAAAGTCGTCGGCTCTGTGTTGTCGTCGATGAGGTAAGTGCATGGCTGAAAAAACACTTCAAGACGACCATTTCGCAGCGAGCCTCGAGACCCCCAAGCCTCGCCCTCAAGAAGTGCTTCTCAAAACCGGCGCCTTACAGAGCGCGATCTTCAACAGCGCCAACTTCTCAAGCATCGCCACCGACGCGAAGGG
>JBDSOT010000172.1:0-3836 GCA_039914705.1 Gammaproteobacteria bacterium
GTCCTGCTATGGCTTGGTCGTGATTCAGGCTGAAATATCCGCCTCCATAGCCGTAGTTGCGAACGCTGCTAATATCTGGTTGCGGGTGCGTGTGGCTAGTGCACGGCGATCCATGCCTTCAGCCGCAAGGGATTTACAGAAAATCAGGGAAATGTCGATAGCGGGTTCGCGCAGCACACCCCACAGATGGCGTAACAGATTGTCCTCGCCGACAAACGGTGCGGCCGGGTTGGTGCCGTGCGGATGCGGATAGGTAATTGCCACCGCCTGCACCTGGGCGCGTGCACGGATGGCGGACTGAAACAGGCGCGCATGAAAGCGCTCTACGCTCGCGCCGCCGGACGAGGTGCCTTCGGGAAAGACGATGAAATTATTTTTCTGCAGCAGGCTCCAGGTCATTTGATCGGCTACGGTTGCGGTAACGCTCGCATCACCGCGCTTGATAAACAGGGTATGGTTACGTGTCGCCATGGCACCGAACAGAGGCCAGTCACGCACTTCCCGCTTGGCAACGAAGCGCGCGTCAAGTTTGCCTGCCAGGCAGGTGATGTCCAGCCATGAAATGTGGTTAGCCACAAACAAGGTCGGGTGGGCGTTGATCTCGCCCTCGATGTGAATGCGCAGATTGATAATGCGGCACAGTTTGCGGTTCCACCACTGTACAACGGCTTGTGCGTAGCGTTGGTGACGCGGCAGGCGATGCGCCAATTTTTTGATGGTACGCAATACCAGATGGGCGGCGAGCATGCCCAGCAACAGGTGCCATGCAAGACGCACGAGACGCTGCATACGACGCAACTCCAGGATCATGGATTTCGCGCTCGCGCTACGAGTTATTAAGCGCGGTTACGATTGACGAAGTGGCGCAGGTAGCGCGTGCTCAGGCGATCCGCATTCAGCAACACGAACAAATCGGCAACGTTAAAATCCGGATCCCATGACGGTTCGCCGCACACTACAGCGCCCATGCGCATATAACCCTTAAGCAGGGGCGGCAGATCAACCTGAGTTTCATCGCCCGCTTCACTCAATAGCGGCACCGGCACCCTGGGAAACACGCGCCATTCCGGCGGACTCAAATGCTTCTGCATTACACCACGGCAGATCGACGCTACGCGCTGGGTGCCCAGGTCCATGGGAATGCTGGCGCAGCCCATGAGGTAATCGTATTTGTTAATCGCCATATAACGCGCCAACCCGGACCACAGCAAACCTATGGTTGCGCCATTACGGTAATCGGGATGCACGCAGGTGCGTCCAACCTCCATGAAACGGCCGGGGATAGCCAGTATCCGGCTTAAGTCGAATTCGGTTTGGGAATAATAGCCGCCAGTGAAGCGCGCCTGCACATCGGTGAGTATGCGATAACAGCCCACTATCAAGTCATTGGCGATGTCGCGTACCAGCAAGTGCTGACAGTACGGATCAAAGCGATCACTCTCAATGCCGATCTCGCCGCAATCCAGTACCGCGCCCATTTCCTCGACAAACACGCTGTATCGCAAACGCTGCGCATCGCGCATGTCGCTATAAGTTGATGCCAGACCGACCTGGAGTTTAGGCGGGTGCAGGCGTTCGAGTAAGGGGGCGTTGAGGACGTTGATATACTGCGCGGGAAGGGCCATTGCTTATCTCCTGCTGGTATTTAGTTGCGCAGAGAGTGAGCCAACAGCGTTACACGACGGTGACGGACGGATTAATTATTTATGACGCTTGAGCGGCGTTAGAGGTAAGTTTTTAAGTAACTATCTAATTGGATGCGAATTACCCGGCCCGGATCGAGCGCAGCGCCTGCAAGACAGGCTGCGCTCGATTCCTTTTTATACAGCTATACGATTAACCAACGGATGAAACTAACTTATTTCTTGACCTTGAACCCGGTGATCTTGAGAACGTCATCAGTCGGGTAACCATCCACCAGCGGCATATTGGCATCGTTGCTGTGCTGGATCGAAACGTAAGCAGTCTCACCATCTGCGCTGAAGATAAAGCCGGTCGGCTCGGCAGACGAATCCTTCACGGAGAGCATCTTCACGCAACCATCGGTCTTGATGTCACGGTCAGCGCCATCCGCGAGGCAGGCGAAAATATCGCCATTCGGATGGTCTTCGATGACGTACAGGTTGCCGGTCTTCGGCTGGAATTCCAGATTATCAAAGGAATTGAAATCGAGATCGCCCTCTACAAAACGATTGGCGACAACTATGCGCTGAGTGGCGCTGGCGGTGAGGGGTACGTTATCGACAGCACACACAACCTCAGCGTAGTTCTTGCCGCTCTCATTACCGGTGTTGGCCCAGCAGAAACGCACGGCATTAGGGTTGGCGGCATCCGTATACATGGGGTCGGCATGGAGATCTTCCGGACGGTAGAATCCGGTAGCGCCCTTAGTATGGGCATCAAGCCGTGCTGTTGCAGCATTGACAGTGACCCATGCGGCATTGCCGATCTCACAACCTTGACCGAACTGTTGTGTGTTATTTACACATGAAACCTGCATGGCATAGTTGCTACCAGCGACCAGGGGCGATTGAGCCAGCGTAGTAATAGCGCCGCCCGTGGTGCGTGGAACGCTGGGCACAAACTTGAAAATGGCCCCGCCATCACGGTCTGCCGGAGAACCCGGACGCAGTTCATCGCCGGCGATTACCACACCGCTCGGCAATACTTCTAAACCTTCCCAGGCCATGGTCGGCAAGGCGGAACGCTTAGCGATCAAGGCCGGGTTACTCACCGTACCGGTTGACCGGTTGATAACGGTTTCATTAGTGAGGGTCAGTGGTGACAAAATTTCGTAGGCGGCCCCATCACTGGTTTCTTCAGTGGCGACTATTGTTCCCCATGGGGTGGTGCGTATGCCATCACAGCCCTTCATGCCGCGCAGAATCGTTGTTACATTGCCATTTACCAAATTGATGCTCTGCACCGAAGGGTTCAGTTTACCGGGGGCAAGGGTTAGTACATCTTCTTCAATGCAGGTAATGAGGTGGGTCGGGTTGGCGGCAGGGAAAAAGGCCATCATGTCCGTGTTATTAGCGGCACTGCGGGTTAGATACTCCGCTTTTAAATCCTTAGCGAGTAGCACTTGATCGCTGGCTGTCTGGGTTGGTATGCGGTAAGCGCCAGTGGTTGTTGGGGCGGATGCCGTAAGTGGTTTTTCGAAGCCGAATAGCTGCTTGGCTCTATGATTTAATTCACGCTCTATATCCACACCGAAATCCACCGGATCAGCGTAGGTAAATCCCGCATACGCACCGGTTAAACACAGGGCCGCTACCACGCCCGACTTTAAATAGAACTGTTTTGCTTTCATTGATGGTTCCTCGCAAGTAATAGTTGATGTAGGTAATGTAAAAATCAGCCGCTCGGTGGAAGCCATGATGAAGATTGTGTGTTTCAATATGATTAAACATTCATTGCACTGGTCTGATTTCTGCCACCACTGCGGAAATAATTTAATGTCGGCGCGGGTTAAATAAATCACGCACAATAATTTTCAGCTAAGGAGGTTTACATGAAATCCGATATCGACGACTCCGGCGAGAGTGATGCAAAGCTGTCAAGCTGCGATGAATCTGCGGAAAGGCCGGAAACTGAAAGTTACCAGGCGTGGGATGATGGCTTTCGGGTGAGTATGCTACTGCTGCTGGTTATCGGCCTGCCGCTGTTCCTGGCCAGCCTGTATTTTGTGCTTTATGCTGTCTTTGCGCGCTGAACCGGCTTGACGGAAAAACGGTAACCCGCGCTTCTTACGGTTTGAATCAGTCGCTGGCAACCGTGAATCTCCAGCGCCTTACGCAGACGCAAAATATGTACATCCACCGTGCGCTCCTCGA
>JBDSOT010000002.1:0-5861 GCA_039914705.1 Gammaproteobacteria bacterium
TCCACATTGGCGGCGTAATCGCTGCCTGTAGAAAAGGCGATGGCGTCTTCGCCCGAGGCGGCCAGCACGTGAAATTCCTGCGAGCCGCTGCCGCCGATGCTGCCGGTGTCGGCATGCACGGCGCGAAAGTTGAGGCCGAAGCGCGTGAAGATGCGTGTGTAGGCGGCATGCATATCGGCATAGGTTTTATCCAGCGAAGCCTGGTCGATATGAAATGAATAAGCATCCTTCATCAGGAATTCACGCGCGCGCATCACGCCGAAGCGCGGACGTGGTTCGTCGCGGAACTTGGTCTGGATTTGATAAAACGTAGCAGGTAATTGTTTGTAGCTGTGTATCTCGCGCCGCACCATGTCGGTGATGACCTCTTCGGCGGTGGGGGCGTAGCAGAACTCGCGCTGGTGGCGATCTTTTAGGCGCAGTAGTTCTCCGCCGTATTGTTGCCAACGCCCGGATTCCTGCCACAACTCAGCCGGTTGCACGGTCGGCATCAACACCTCTTGCGCACCGCTGCGATCCATTTCCTCGCGGATGATGGCCTCAACCTTTCGCAACACGCGCAGGCCCAAGGGCAGCCAGGTATAAATGCCAGCAGCCAGTCTGCGGATCATGCCCGCTCGCAGCATTAATTGATGGCTGATGATCTCAGCATCGGCCGGCGTTTCTTTGGTGGTGGGGAGCAGAAGCTGGGAGGCGCGCATCAGGCTGGTTCTCGTGTGCAAAGGCAGGGATTCTAGCGCGCCGCTAGTGCATGAGTACAGTGCTGTTGGCATTAGATGTGGCACTATCATTCGGAGCGTAGCGAGGAATCTATCGTTCTCGCTTATCATCGAGGCGCTTGCGGTGAGGGCGATTAAAGAGGCGCACCCACCCCCATCCCCACTTTCCCCTGTCAAAAGGGGGAAGGGGTTTTTCTCTCCTCCGTTACTCTGAAAGAAACGCTCATGCCCTTGACGGTTCCTTGTATAATAAGGCCATGCGGTTTTGCTGTGCGTTTGTCAATTAGTGGAGAGTGACAGTGGCGGTTACCTTAACAGATAGTGCGGCCCGGCGTGTGCAAAAGCTCCTTGCAAAGGAGGGCGGCATCGGCTTGCGCCTGGGCATTAAGAAAGCCGGCTGCTCGGGCATGGCGTACACGTTTGATATTGCTCGCGAGATCAATGAAGGCGATGGGGTGTTCGAGCAGAGCGGCGCCAAGCTGGTGGTCGATGCGCACAGCCTGATATACCTCGACGGCTCGCAACTCGATTTTATCAAGGACGGCCTCAAGGAAATCTTCAAGTACACCAATCCTAATGAAAAATCATCCTGCGGTTGCGGGGAGAGTGTTGGTTTTTAATTTCATTCGCCATCGCCAAGTTGCCATAAAGCTGTCCGGGGTTGATCCATGGCACTAATGATTACTGATGAATGCATTAATTGCGATGTGTGCGAACCGGAATGTCCGAACAATGCCATCTCGCAAGGCGCGGAGATATTTGTCATCAATCCTAAGCTGTGCACCGAGTGCGTGGGGCATTTCGATAAGCCACAATGTGTTGAGGTATGTCCGGTCGATTGCATCCCTCTGGATCCGGATATTGTCGAAGACAAACAGGCATTGTATGAGAAATACCTTGTTATCACCGAACGTAGCGGGCTATAGATGGCAGGCCGCTGAACGTATCAGAAAAATCGGATCCGCTCCAGGCCGTTATCCCCGGCCTCCTTGAGGGCCTGCATATAGGCGCTGATCTGCGTGCGCTGTGCGGTATCGGGCAAGCTGACGCGATGTTCGCGGACGTCCAGTAATTTATCCAGGAAGCCCTCCAATGCGCGCGCAATATTAAAGACTGCGGCATTGCCAATAAGGGCAGATGAACCGGCGAGGCTGTGTACGCGAATTTGTAAATCCCGAAATTCGTCGTAGCTGCATTTCTCCACCAGCTTATTCCACATCTGTTCAACCAGTTGAATTTTGCCGGGCAATTGCTGCCCGTATTGCCTGTTCAGGGTGTTCAGCAAGGCTCTCACTGAGCTAGGTACACTAGACATAAGCGTTCATCCAGATCTGACTGACGTTCGCCGCTAACGTCATTGGGTCGAAGGGTTTGGCGATAACATCCAGCGCCCCCAGTTTTTTATAATGATCGACTTCCTGCGCCTGCACCTTCGCAGTCATGAAGATTACCGGGATTGCGGCAGTCTCTGTCTGGGCGCGCAAGGTTTTTAAGGTACTCGGCCCGTCCATGCCGGGCATCATGACATCAAGCAGGATCAGATCCGGGTTAAACGCCATCGCGGTTTTCGCGGCCTCGCTGCCGGAGTCGCACAGTTGCACGGTAAACCCCCCCAGTGCCTCGAGCGAAAGACATGCCACCGTTCGAATGTCGGCCTCATCATCCACCATCAGGATGCGTTTTAATTCGCGCGCGCTCATGTCGATTCCATTTTTATTGCTATGTTGTCGAGTTGCATCAATGATTGAATCGTGTCGAGTAATTTTTCGTTCGTGATAGTGGATTTGATCAGCGTGGCGTCGAGGCTGCTCGCTGTCTCTGCATCAAGCTCATGACCGGAAAATACCACCACGGGTATCGGTGGCGACTGGATACTCAGCAAGGGCAACAGGTCAAGGCCGTTGCCATCCGGCAGGCCCACATCCAAAATCACCAGACTGAAAATTTGCTGTTTGAGTAATTGCCTCGCCTGTTGTAAATCCGCAGCGCGCACCACGGTTGCGCAGCCTTGCAATAACAGCGCTACTACTTGAGCGATATCCGCATCGTCTTCCACATGCAGGATGCGCGGCTTGGAATTCAGGCTGTGCCGGGCAGCCTGTTTCACCGAGCGCATGAGACGGGATTGATCAATGGGCTTGTCCAGCCAATCGATGATACCCACGGCATCGCCATTGAGTTCCACCCGGCCGGCGTCGGCCTTGGCGGAAATCACTACAATCGGAAGGTTCGCGCTATTCGGCTGTTTACGCAGTTCGCGGATGAGCGAGATGCCGTCTTGATCCGGCAGCATAATGTCGAGTGTCATTGCGGCATAGGAATGCTGCGTCAGTAATTGCTTGGTTTGAGCGGCATTGTAGGCAATGTCGGTTTGGTAACCGTCTTGCATCAGCATCATGCTGAGCAGTTTAGCAATATCTACATCGTCTTCGCAGATCAGTATGCGGGGCGATTCGATTTCACCCGGACTGGCTGTGATAAGGTTCGGCTGCGCCTCCAATTCAGGCAGGTCGAAATAAAAAGTGGTTCCTACTCCGGTTTCCGTTTCAAAGCCGATATTCCCGCCCAGCTTTTCGATAATGGCCCGGCTAATGCTAAGCCCCAGACCGGTGCCTTGCGTTACTCGTGTATCGGAGGAATCCGCCTGCGCGAATTTTTCAAAAATTCTATTGCGGAAATTATCCGGAATTCCGGGGCCGTGATCGCTTACGGCAACACGAATAGCATTTTCCTGGCGGGTCATGGCGATTACTACGGTGTCGCCGTGAGGTGAAAATTTTACGGCGTTGGATAGCAGATTTGCCATTACCTGCATCAGACGGTCGTGGTCGCTATTAACGGTGGCGTCCGCTATCACTTCCTGCAATAGGAATTTAACGCCGTATAAATCACCATACGCCTGGTTGGCCTCGATAGCCTGTTCCAGCAGGCGCATCAGGTTCATCGGCACGGTAGTGAATGACATTTTTCCGGATTCGATTTTTTCAACGTCGAGAATATCGTTGATCAGTCGTACCAGGCGTTCGCTATTACTATGTGCGATACCTATGAGAGTCTTCGCCTGTGCGGAAATCTCGCCCGCCACGCCGCCTTTAATTAACCCCAAGGAGCCTAGAATTGAGGTCATTGGCGTTCTCAATTCATGGCTTACAGTGGAGATGAACTCGTTCTTCATGCGTTCGACTTGTTTAAGTTCGGTGATGTCTTCACACACAATCAGCCCGAGCATGTCACCGCTGGCATCGCGCGCAAGGCGAATAGTTTCCTTGGCCCAGAAACTGCTGCCATCCTTGCGTACCCTGCGTAACTCCCATTGGCTCAATTCAGTTTCATCACGCACGCAGGCCAGAAAGCTCATCAAGGAAAATTCCCGATCCTGCTCGTGAATAAGTTGAATCCTGTTTTTACCCAAAAGTTCTTCGACGCTATAGCCGAGATAACTCGCACCGTACTTATTGATGGAGAGGATATGTCCCTTAGTGTCGACCGTTAAATACATTAATGGATTATCTTCGTACAGGAAACGGTAGCGCTCTTCGTTTTTACGCAGCTTTTCCTGAGTCTGCTTACGTTCGGTGATGTCACTCATGATGCCGATGAATAGCCGCTGCTCATCCATATGTACTTCGCTGAGTTTCAGCTCCAGCGGAAAAATAGAACCATCTTTTCGTTGGCCAGGTACCTCAACCGCAGATTTTCCGATCAGCCGTGCAACGCCGGTGTTCAGGTAATGCGCGAAGCCCGCTGTATGTGCGCCATGCATATGTGTAGGCATCAACAACGTAATATTCTGGCCAAGGGCTTCTTCCGGCGTATAACCAAAGATCCGTGCGGCCTCGGGGTTATAGGATTCGATGAGACCTTGTTCGTTTATGGTGACAATACCTTCGGCAACATTCGCGAGGATGGCGCGCACGCGGCTCTTGCTCTGGCGCATGTTCACTTCCGCCTGTTGGCGCTCGGTGATTTCTTTCTCCAGTCTGATGTTGGTAGCCGCCAGCCGCTGCATGTTTTTACTAAACAGAATAAATAATATAATTGTTAATGTCGCGGCAAACAGACCGCCGGTACGCAACAGGGTTTGGGTGATCGTTTGTAATTTATTTACTTCGGTGGCACGCTGATTTAATAACACCGTTTCTTCGGCCTTGATCTCTGCCAACGTAGTGCGCATGTCATCAAAAATTTTCTTTCCCCGACCGGTCTGGATTATTCCGGTAAGCTGTTCCAGCGCTATCTTGTTATTGTTCACATCCCGCCGCATGCCAATATAATCTTCAGCCATACCTTGCCAGGTCAGCTTATGACTCAATAGCTTTTGGAGCTGCGCCTGTTGCATGGCATTACTCGCTGTCAGTTTCTCCAGATCGGTAAAATGCTGTGTGAATTCTTTTTGGCCGACAAGATAAGGTTCAAGAAATGTATCCATGCCGGCGAGATAAAACCCGCGTGCACCGGTCTGCATATTGACCAGGCTGGTCAGGACGTCCTGATTTTTTTTCAGTACCTCATAGCTGTGAGTATCAAGCTCAGTGGCCTTCGACAATTTGGAAAAATTTATATAAGTGATATAGAGCAGGCCCAGCAACACGACTATCATCAGCCCCAGCGGGATATGTAAGCCGGAAGGAAGCCGGGAAACCCTGGGCATAGCGGCGTTCGCAGTAAACACGGATCGCTGCGGATCAGAGATTGGGATTTGGCCAAGCGGGGGGCGTTGGTTTAAAGTGTCAGACGTCAGATAATCAAGCATTACCAGTTACCTTAGGGTTTTTATCAGGCTGTCTGGTACTCCTATGCAAAAACTGCCCCAACTTTTATACCATGCCGCGCAAGTGCGCGAACTGGATCGAATTGCCATCCATGACTACGGCATTTCCGGCAGCACGCTGCTGGCCTGCGCCGGGGCGGCTGCGTTTGAATTGCTGCAAACACGCTGGCCGCATGCGCGCCGCATCGCCGTGATTTGCGGCCTCGGCAACAACGCGGGCGATGGCTTTGTGCTGGCGCGCCTGGCCTTAGAGGCTGGCTTGGAGGTAAAGGTATTGCAAGTCGGCGCTGCGGGCCAGTTACGCGGCGATGCACTGGCCGCATATAAGGCCTTGATTAAAGCGGGAGGCGTCGCGGATATATTCACGCAAG
>JBDSOT010000034.1:0-23974 GCA_039914705.1 Gammaproteobacteria bacterium
GTATTATGATATTTCTACACAGTTGAGCGCGTTTGTCCGGTTGCGGAACCAAGCCCCCCGTGCTTTTGCAGGAATCCTAACCTAAGGTAACCGTGAGCGTCGGGTGCTTCAAGTTTCAACCCGTGACAAAGTGTCACAGGTTCACCCCCTTCGGCGATAAGCCTCTGTTTTAACTTGCGCCAGTAGGCACCTGCGTCCGCGCTGCCCGTGAGTGCCTCGCACACATCAATAACCGAAAATCACCATTCTTCGTTGTGCCAGGTGCGGCGCATGGTTTTTTCCTGAAACACAATAATCTTGCCCTGCGTATCAGCGGATAATTTTTCACTCATGGTGTTGCTCCTTTGTGAAGGCTGGCTCGGATTGTGAATGCCGGACGCAGGGCTATGTCTCGCAGGTAGTCCAGGTCGCGCTTAAACGTAGCAGGTGAAACCTCCAGCTCCCCCAATAATACGTCGATGGGTACAGACTTATGTCTGTTTAATAGCTGATCGATCTTGTAAAAGCGTTCGGTACGATCCATCCGCCCCCCCTTGTCCGCTAGCTCATAGCGTGTTGTCGGATCCGTGGAATTTATCCTGAGCGAAGCCGAGGCCGAAGAGCTTGACCCGAGCTACCTACCAAAATTCCTTAGCCGACGAAGAGCTGAAATACCAGTGAGGCATTAGTGCCGCCGAAGCCGAAGCTGTTGGAGAGTACGGTGTTGAGCGTGATGTCATCAATGCGCTGGCGGGCTATGGGCATGCCTGTGGCGGCGGGGTCGAGTTCTGTGATGTTGGCCGAGGCGCTGATGAAATTCGACTCCATCATCAGCAAGGAATAGATTGCCTCGTTCGCCCCGGCGGCGCCGAGGGCATGGCCGGTGAGTGATTTTGTGGAGCTGATGGTGGGTATGTGGTCACCGAAGACTTGTTTGATTGCCTCCAGTTCGCGCACGTCGCCGACCAGCGTGCTGGTGCCATGGGCATTGATGTAATCGACGGGTGCCTGGACATTTTGCAGCGCCTGTTGCATGCATCGCGCCGCGCCTTCGCCGGAGGGCTGCACCATGTCATAGCCATCCGAGGTGGCACCGTAACCAGTGAGTTCGGCGTAGATTTTCGCGCCGCGCGCACGCGCATGTTCGAGTTCTTCCAACACTAACACGCCGCCGCCGCCGGAGATGACAAAGCCGTCGCGTGCGGCGTCGTAAGGGCGCGAGGCGGTCTGCGGCGCGTCGTTATATTTGGATGATAGCGCGCCCATAGCGTCGAACAACACGGTGAGCGTCCAGTGCACCTCTTCGCCGCCGCCAGCAAAGACGATATCCTGTTTGCCCAACTGTATGAGTTCCGCGCCGTTACCGATGCAGTGCGCGCTGGTGGCGCAGGCGGAACTGATGGAATAGCCGACGCCTTTTATTTTAAAGGCGGTGCCAAGACATGCGGCGGTGGTGCTCGACATGGTGCGCGGCACCATATAAGGCCCGATCTTGCGCAGGCCCTTGCTGCGCAAAATATCCGCTGCCAGCACTACGTTTTCTGTGGACGCGCCGCCCGAACCCACGATCAGGCCAGTGCGCAGATTAGAGACATCACTGTCGGCAAGACCGGCATCCGCGATGGCCTCTTGCATGGCCAGATAATTGAAGGCAGCGGCATCGCCCATGAAGCGTTTCAACTTGCGGTCGATCAATTCATCCAACGGCAGGTGCACCCCGCCATGCACCGCCGTGCGAAAGCCGAGGTCTACATATTCCTGATGAAACTCGATGCCGGAGCGGCCCTGGCGCAAGGATTCCACGACTTCCTGTTTATTATTGCCGATGCTGGAGACAATACCCAAGCCCGTGACAACGACGCGTCTCATGAATGTGCTCTCAAAAATTTTCGGTAGTGGTAAACAGACCGACGCGCAGATCGGTGCCCGCATAAATCTCGCGCCCGTCCACCTCCATCACGGCATCGGCAATGCCCATGCACAGCTTGCGCATGATGACGCGCCGCAGGTTTATGCGGTAGGTAACGAGCTTGTTCTTCGGCGTTACCTGCCCGGTGAATTTTACTTCTCCTGCGCCCAGCGCGCGGCCATGACCGGGGCCGCCCATCCAACCGAGATAGAAGCCGAGCAGTTGCCACATGGCATCCAGGCCCAGGCAACCGGGCATGACCGGGTCGCCCGGGAAGTGGCAATTGAAAAACCACAGCTCCGGCGTGATGTCGAGTTCGGCGATGATGCAGCCCTTGCCGGATGTGCCGCCATCTTCTGTGATGCTGGTAATGCGGTCAAACATGAGCATGGGGGGCAGCGGCAGTTGCGCATTGCCGAGGCCAAACAGCTCGCCACGCCCACACTGCAATAATTCATCGCGGTTGTAGCTGTTCTGTTTTTGCGCAACTGGAGTAGTTAATATTGTGGGCATGGAATGGGTATGGTTTATATAACGCCTGTCAAACGGCCAACGGCTCTGTTCGATGCGCGCTTAGGAATGGCTAAGGCGACGTACCTTCGTGTGTTTAGCAGCTCGGCGCTGACGCTCAATTGCTGAATGTTAATTGGACGTGCGCGACCGACCCGGCGATGTCTCGCCGGGGTCAGCCGTTCCCGTCAGTAACGCCGTGGCGCACCCGCTCAACAATAAGCCCAGCAATAAGCAAAGCCCCGCCATAAAACCGTGCTTCATGACGGTAACATTATTTCTTGGGTGCTTGTTTCGGCTTCTTCTTTTCTTTCTTTCTATCTTGACCTTTCATGATATTCCCCGCTGACGGCCTGCCGACCAGGGCCGAATCTGGTTTTTACAGCTTTGATAATGATGAACATGTAACGATTAAGGAAGCTCTGAATTTAGTCAGAGTTTCCTGCGGTACAGGGATGTGCCGCTACTTTTAATTAAAGTGCCCCGAGCACGAATCGAACGTGCGACCTTCCCCTTAGGAGGGGGACGCTCTATCCACTGAGCTACCGGGGCAATACCGTAACCGGATAACGCTTAGCCAGCTTGGATTCGGGATAGAGATTAACAGGCACTGCCACTACCGGCAATCGCCCTGATCGTGGCCTGTCGAAGAGTAGTAATGAGTATACTATGCCAACTCGCAGGGCAGCAAAATTCAATGTGTCGTTTAAACTTTGCTAGCTTGATACTCAATTTTCACAATTCTGTAATTATAAATAATATCACCTTAAGCCATTGTGCCAACAACGATTTGCGAGTATTTTTGTACGCTTGATTTAACCGCCGGGGTCAGCGTCTAACGGCCAACTACCGATGTGTCGGCTTAAACAGACGCTGTAGTATTGAAAAAGGGCAGTTCACTGCGATAAAAATGAAGCGAGTGCGAATTATTATCCTGTTTGCGGCTGCCTGGCTCTTACTCCTGATTATGCCCTGGTGGCTGTCGCCGCCGTCTGTGCCTGTAATTAGCCAGGGATCAGAGTCGCCGGAAGCGTTGCCCGCAGACATGATGAATGAACCCATCCAGCCGATTCCGTTTGTCACTTCTTCAGATAAACACAAGGTTGCCCTGGGCGAGCGTCTGTTCAGTGAACCCCAACTATCTCACGATAACAGCATTTCCTGCACCTCATGTCATATTTTGCACAGCGGCGGTACGGATAACAAAGCACATTCCGTAAAACTGAATGGCAAACTCACGGCTGTCAATACGCTCACGGTATTTAACGCTGCGCTGAATTTTAAATTAAACTGGACGGGCGAGTTCAATAATTTTGAGGATCACAGCGACCGGGTATTGAAAGTGAACATGAACGCCACCTGGCCCGAGGTGATTGCCAAGCTCAAAGCCGACCCCAGCTACGTTTCCGATTTCAACAAACTTTATCCCGACGGTATGCAGGTTCACACCGTTAAAGATGCACTGGCCTCATATGAACGCTCACTCATCACGCCCAATTCACGCTTCGACAAATTCCTGCGCGGCGATGCACAGGCAATCAATGAAGAGGAAAAAAGAGGTTACCGGTTGTTCAAGTCCTACGGCTGCGTCGCTTGTCATCAAGGCATCAATGCAGGCGGCAACATGTATCAAAAAATCGGTGTCATGCGCGACTATTTCGGCGATGATGATCGTGCGGATGTACCACACAATGATAGCTTTAGGCTTACCGGCCAGGACGCAGACCGTGATAGTTTTCGGGTACCCAGCCTGCGCAATGTAGCCCTCACCGCACCGTACCTCCACGATGGCTCGGTAAAAAATCTGGCCGATGCGGTTGATGTAATGGCTAAATATCAATTGGGGCGGCGCATATCGCTTGAAGATAAGAACGCAATTATTGCATTTCTGAAGACGCTAACAGGTGAATTTAATGGCAGGCTGTTAGCTTATGCTGAATAAATCTAAAGGCATATCCAGAATTTTAATACGTACCTTACTGGCGGTAATTGCGCTTAGCATCTTGTCGTTTTTATACATTCAGTCGCAATCCTTCGATCATGCCCGTAATAACAAGATTATTGCCAACATCGGTCTGTTCAAACAACTCGACACCCTGCTTAATCAGGGCGTCATCAAGGCGCGCTCCAATCTACTCAGCAATTACGACCCGCTGGTGCAGAAACTGGCCAGGCTTCATAAGCTGCTTAACAGTTTTATCGAAGGTCCTCTCGCCATATATCGTCAAGGCTATGACGACATAGACCTTGCCCTCACCGGGCTGAGCCGCACACTGCAAGAAAAAGAAAATCTGGTGGAACATTTCAAATCGCAGAATGCCGTACTCACTAATTCCCTGAAATATCTTCCTCTCGCAATTAATGAACTGGTTATTGACGCGCGCGCGACGAAAGCGGGTAACGATCTAGCCATATTACTCACCACGTTAGTGACGGATGCTTATATTTACAACGTCAACCCGAGTAACGAACTTGAACAGAAAATCCACAATGACTTGAATATAATAATGCGTGAGCGTTCCACACTTTCCGCTGAAATGCAGGCCAACCTGGATACCATGGCCATCCATGCGCGCACTATACTCACCCAGAAAAAACAGATTGATGCGTTAACCACTGCGATTGTTTTCATGCCTAGTGGAAAGATTGCTGACAATCTCTCTGTCGCATACCAGGATTTTGCTCAGGAACGGCTGCGTCTAAGCAATATTTACCGTTTTTATTTATATCTGTTCGCCATTCTGTTGCTGGTCTTTATCGGTTATATATTACTCAGGCTCCGGCAGACTGCCGATGCCTTGGAGCGCGACATAGCTATACGTAACAAGGCTGAGTTAGCCCTGTTCGCCGAAAAGGAGCGTGCTCAGGTAACCCTTGAATCCATTGGCGATGCGGTAATTACCGCTGATATTACAGGCAGCATCGAATATATAAACCCGGTTGCGCAATTATTGACGGGGTGGAGCAACGCCGAGGCTCGTGGACTTCCCTTGTCCAAGGTATTCAAAGTTATCAACGAAGAGACACGCAAACCCGGCGAAGACCCGGTTAAACTCGTGCTGGATGCCGACCGGATTGTCGAGCGCAGCGGCCATACTGTACTGTTTCGCCGCGACGGCAAAGAATTCGCCATTGAAGATAGCGCCGCTCCAATACGCGACCGCGAAGGCAATATTATTGGCGTAGTTTTAGTATTTCACGACGTTACCCAATCGCGAAAAATGGCGATGCAACTGTTACATCAAGCCAGTCACGACGCCCTCACCGGTCTTGTCAACCGGCGTGAATTTGAATCCCGTCTGCAACGGGCACTTACCAGCATCGGTAAACTAAAGGGTCAATCAACCGATAATAAAGAGCATACATTGCTCTATATTGATCTCGATCAATTCAAGATCGTCAATGATACCTGCGGTCATTCGGCCGGCGATGAATTACTCAGACGCATCACCAGCCTGCTGCAAACCCGTGTGCGCGGACGCGATACGCTGGCGCGCCTGGGCGGCGATGAATTTGGTGTTTTACTGGAACGCTGCCCGCCTGAATCGGCGGCACGCATTGCCGAAGAGTTGCGCCAGATCGTAAGTGATTTTTATTTCACCTGGCAGGACAAGGCATTCACCATAAGCGCCAGTATCGGTCTGGTAAATTTTAGTGATGACAATCTTTCGCTTGCCGAAATTATGAGTGCTGCCGACACTGCCTGCTATATTGCCAAGGATAAAGGCCGCAATCGGGTGCACGCCTATTACCCTGAAGACAGTGCACACATACAGCGGCAAGGTGAAATGGAATGGGTCGCGCGTATTCATAAAGCCCTCGAAGAAAACCGCTTCTGCCTTTATTCGCAGGACGTTATTCCCATCAGAGGCCAGAATGAATCCATAACCCGTCTTGAATTATTACTGCGCATGATAGACGAAGACGAAAACCTGATAAATCCCATGGCCTTTATCCCGGCTGCCGAACGTTACAACTTGATGCCAACCATTGATCGCTGGGTTATTCGTACCGCCTTCTCTCACTACGCGCGCCTGCGCACCACATTAACAACCGACGCCGTTAGCGCCGGCAACCCGGCAAGCCGTGAACGCAAGAACGTTACACCTATGCATACCTGGATCATCAATCTCTCCGGCTCTTCAATCGGCGATGAGGGTTTTCTCGAATTCGTGCGTGAACAATTTGTGCAAACCACGGTCCCGCATCACGTCATTTGCTTTGAGATAACCGAAACTGCGGCGATCACCAACCTTACCAAGGCAGTTTATTTCATGGAGCAACTGAAGGCGCTGGGCTGCCGTTTTTCATTGGATGATTTCGGTAGTGGCCTGGCCTCGTTTGCCTACCTGAAACACTTGCCGGTTGACTTTCTCAAGATCGATGGCAGTTTCATTAAAGACATGCTGCATGATCCCATCGACCGTGCGATGGTTGAGGCCATCAATAACGTAGGCCATATAATGAAGATACAGACCATTGCCGAATCGGTTGAAGATGAGGAGACGCTGGCGCTGCTGAAAACAATGGGCGTGGATTTCGCTCAAGGTTATGGCCTTGCCAGGCCTAAGTCATTTTACGAGGTTGGCCGGCGCCTGCCGGAATATAAAGTGTTGAGCGAGGTGTCAGTGGGCGAGCCGGTAAAGTCGGTATGAGCGCCGCGCTGTTATGGACTAAATGGAATGCGGACTAATAATCCGGCAGTGGGGTTGTGGTTACGGGTTAATATAAAGTGGTGGAGACGAGGAGGATCGAACTCCCGACCTTCGCATTGCGAACGCGACGCTCTCCCAGCTGAGCTACGTCCCCTTGTTAGACTAATGCTTCGCCGTCCCTGGCGCGAGAGTCGCAGCTCACTTAAGCGCCAGCCTGTACATCCTGTACAGTCGTTCGCAAGCTTTGCTTGCTTACCCCAGCTGAGCTACGTCCCCTTGTTAAACTAATGCTTTCCAGCATGCCATACGGCTGACCAGATTCTTCATTGTAACATCCGCCCCGTCCGCTTTGCATCCGCTGGTATGATAGGGTAGTGGTTCATTTTGAAATTCGAGATTAGGGAAGAGGGAACGGACTATGCAAACACCTCTTCCATGCAGGTTTTTTCCCCTCCCCCCATTGACGAGGGGGCAACGGGGATGGGGGTGAGTACCTACCTCAATCACCCCCACCTCAGCCCTCCCCGGTGAAGGGGAGGAGGCCCCCCTATCATGCTGCATTTTCAAACTGAACCACTACATAGCCATGCCTAGGTTCCGCAGCTGCATTCAAAATCTTCGGCAATTTCCCTATG
The DNA here is from genome assembly GCA_039914705.1 of Gammaproteobacteria bacterium. Classification (GTDB taxonomy): domain Bacteria; phylum Pseudomonadota; class Gammaproteobacteria; order SURF-13; family SURF-13; genus JBDSTW01. Next base: position 7,689 of record JBDSOT010000034.1, read on the forward strand.
CAAATATCCATCATCATACCGGTCTTGAACGAGGCCGCCGAGATTGTAACAACACTGGCGTCTTTGCAGCATCTGCGCACTCAGTCTGCCGAGATTATCGTGGTGGATGGCGGTAGCCGCGATGATACCGTAACACTCGCGCAGCCATTGGCGGATTTAGTTATTTGCTCAGATCAGGGCCGTGCGCAGCAAATGAACGCCGGGGCGCGCTGCGCCAGTGGTAACATCTTATTGTTCTTGCATGCTGATACTCATCTCCCTGCAGATGCCCATCATCTCATCGTAAAAGGGCTTGCAGAGAATGATCAACGCTGGGGACGTTTCGATGTGCGCCTGTCGGGCAGTCATCCCTTGCTGCGCGCAGTGGAATCCCTGATGAATTGGCGCTCGCGCTTAACAGGCATTGCCAGCGGTGATCAGGCAATCTTTGTGCGGCGTGACGGGTTTATGAAGATCGGCGGCTTTCCAGAAATACCGCTGATGGAAGACATCGCGCTGAGTCACCTGCTTAAGAAGCAAGGTAAGCCCCTCTGTCTGCATGCGCGCGTGACAACCTCCAGCCGGCGCTGGGAACGCGCGGGCATCGTGCGTACTATTCTGCTGATGTGGCGTCTGCGCCTGGCCTATGCATTGGGTGCTGACCCTGAGCGCCTGGCGGCTAAATATTACAAGTCACAATAATACGGTTAGGATTTGTTGCACAATTTTGCGTTTATCAATGCCCGAAACCATACTGATGAATAAATTAATTCACCGTCGAGCCGAGTTAAGTGCATATAGGACTTCCGGTAAGAGCGCCACACTATTATAATCTTGCCCCTCCATGGAATTTCCTAACGCACAAATTATGGTATTCGCCAAGGCGCCGATTCCGGGCGCGGCCAAGACCCGCCTGATCCCGCACCTGGGTAAAACGGGCGCGGCTGCCCTGCATGAACACTTGATCGGGCAGTGTATTGCCAATGCACTGAAGGCTGATTTGTGCCCGGTGCGGCTATGGTGTTTCCCGTTGATGCAGCATCGTTTCTTCGAGGCCTGCCGGGCCAGCTTCGGCGTGATGTTGCGCCTGCAACGCGGCAGTGATCTGGGCGAACGGATGGCCTATGGCTTTCGTAAAACCCTGGAAACGTGCAGTTATGCGCTGATCATCGGCAGCGACTGTCCGTCGTTAACTCAGCAGGATCTGCACGAGGCCTTGACGGCGCTGGAGCAGGGCCATGATGCCGTGCTGGGGCCTACCGAAGACGGCGGCTATGCATTGATCGGATTACGCCGCGTGGAGCCTAGTCTGTTTGAGGATATTATCTGGGGTCGGGACGATGTGCTTGAAGTGACGCGTGAGCGCTTGCAACAACTACAATGGCGCTGGCATGAATTGCCGCTGCGTTGGGATGTGGACCGGCCGGAGGATGTTGAACGTGCGCTGACCGAAGACTTACTGAAAAAAGAGACCCTTATCAGTAATCATGGCGCTTAAAGAACTATGAAGTCGGAACCGGTACGCATCGGTATCGTCACGGTGTCTGATCGGGCCAGCCACGGCGTTTATAAAGACCTTGGCGGGCCGGCCATACGCACCGAGCTGAAAAAAATATTGATCACACCCTGGGAGGCAGTCTGCTGCGTGATTCCCGACGAGCCGGAGGTGATCGAGAATGCCCTGAAAGAATTATGCGATGATCACGGCTGCTGCCTTGTGGTAACCACGGGCGGCACCGGCCCCGCACTGCGCGACATTACCCCCGAGGCAACCGCCGCTGTCTGCACTAAAATCCTCGACGGCTTCGGCGAACAAATGCGTGCGGTATCGTTAAAACTTGTGCCGACCGCCATCCTGTCGCGCCAGATTGCCGGCATTCGCGGAAAATCACTCATCATCAATCTACCCGGCAAACCATCGGCCATTGCCGATTGCCTGCAAGCAGTATTCCCGGCGGTGCCTTATTGTATTGATCTGATCGAAGGACCGTATCTAGAAACGCACGCGGATGTCCTCGTTGCATTCCGCCCACAGCATGCAGTCCGGCCCGCAAGTTAGCGGATACTGGCTTTGTCATTCAAGGTTTTCATGCCCTCCAAAGCATCATCGCTGCGCAAATTATTGCCTGCCTCGTTTACCGATTACCGTAAAACACTGCCGCAATATCTAATCCCAAAACGTCTGCTATCCCAACTGATGCATGCACTGACACGCGTGCGCTGGCGGGCCTGGAAGACCTGGCAAATTGACTGGTTCATACGCCGCTATAAAGTGGATATGACGCTCGCCAAAAATCCCGACCCGCACAGCTACGTCAACTTTAATAGTTTCTTTACGCGCGAACTACGCAGCGGGGCACGCATCATTGCCGGCAGTGCCGGTGAAATCGCCTGCCCTGTAGACGGTAGCGTGAGCCAGGTCGGAGCTATCGACGACACACGAATCTTTCAGGCCAAGGGCCATTATTATCACCTGGAACAATTACTCGGTGGATCGGCAGCTCGCGCGCAAGTTTTTAAGGATGGACAGTTTGCAAGCTTATATCTTGCGCCAAAAGATTATCACCGCATTCACATGCCCTGTAGTGGCCGGCTGCGCGAAATGATTTACGTGCCGGGGCATTTCTTCGGCGTGAATGCCAGCACGGCTTGTGTCGTGCCGGGATTGTTTGCACGCAACGAACGGGTAATCTGCATATTCGATACCGATGCCGGGCCGATGGCCTTGATACTCGTCGGTGCCTTGTTCGTCGCCAGTATGGAGACCGTGTGGGCGGGTGTGGTGACGTCGAATTCCAGGAACACGATTACCGTTTGGGATTACCATGACACAGCAACTCCCGTAGTGCTGGAACACGGCGCGGAAATGGGCAGATTTAATATGGGTTCAACGGTGATCGTGCTGTTTGCACAGGGCAGCATGCAGTGGGATGCGGCTATCAAACCGGCAGCAAAAATTCAAATGGGACAGGTGCTGGGCAGGGTAAATATGTCGAATGTCGCCGGGCACAAAATATAAACGAGGGCATTGTTCGCACAACGCCCTCGTCACAATTACCTATTAAAAATATTACTCGGCTGATTTTTCAACGTCTTTCGGATCAGCATTTTTTTCAATCTTCAGGGCCAGGAATAATGCCCCCGCGCCGCGCTGCACTAATATCGGCAAGGACTTGTCGGCAGGCAAACCTTTAACGATCGTGTTGAAGCGATCCGTGTTGTTGATGTCCACATTATTGATCGACAAAATCAAATCGCCGCGCTGTATACCCGCCTTCAATGCCGGACCGTTATTCACCTGTTGCACCAGCACTCCGGTCTTTATCTCAAGCTGCTTACGCTGCTCGGCAGTCAGATCGGCCACCACGATGCCCAGCCGGTTATCCACCGCCGCCTTGGGCGCGGCCTCGGACAGTTTGACCTCTTCTTCCTTCGGCAATTCTTCAATACGAGTCGCGATGTCGAGCGGCTTGCCGTTGCGCATTACACCGACAGAAATCTGCGTGCCGATCTTGCTGGAGCCCACCAGCCGTGGCAGATCGGAAGATTCCACAATCGGTTTGCCGTCAAATTTGACCACTACATCGCCAACCTGCAAGCCGGACTTCGCGGCGGGACTATCCGGCATAATCTTGGCAATGAGCGCGCCTTGCGGACTCGCCATTCCGAAGGATTCCGCCAACTCGCTCGTGACATCCTGAATCAGGATGCCCAGCCAGCCGCGCGTGACACGGCCCTTTGCTTTCAACTGCTCGGTCACGTCCATCGCGACATCAACCGGGATAGCAAACGATAGGCCCATGAATCCGCCAGTGCGGCTGAAGATTTGCGAGTTGATGCCGACCACCTCGCCCTTCAGATTGAACAACGGGCCACCTGAATTCCCGGGATTGATCGCTACATCAGTCTGTATGAACGGGACATAACTCTCCGATGGCAAACTGCGGCCAATGGCGCTGACGATACCGGCCGTTGCCGAGTGATCGAAGCCGAACGGCGAACCGATCGCGAATACCCACTCGCCGACCTTCAGATTGCTTGATGTACCCAGCTTAACCACGGGCAGATTTTGCGCCTCGACTTTCAGCAATGCGAGATCGCTACGCTCGTCGGTGCCGATCACCTTGGCAACCAGGTCGCGCCGGTCGCTCAGGCGCACGATTATCTTGTCGGCATTCTTGACGACATGATTGTTCGTCAGCACATAACCTTCTGGGGAAATAATGAAACCCGAGCCTAATGATTGCGCATCGAATTCTTCAGGAGCACCGCCGCCGCCCTGCCCCTCACCAAAAAAATGCTTGAACAGATCATTAAGCGGGCTGCCTTCCGGAATATCGGGCATCTCCATACCCGGCGGGAGCTGCGGCATGCTGCGCTTGATTTTCTGAGTGGTGCTGATATTCACCACCGCAGCGCTGTTCTGTTCAACCAGCACCGTGAAATCCGGCAGATTGGGCGACTGCACAACGCTCTGCGCAAAGGCAGGGGCAACCGAAAATAATAGCCATGTAAGCATCAACATGGCGCGCAACGGATTATGACTAACAAACGGGTGTTTCATGGAGGCTCCTACATTGATTCATGGGACTGCGTTCGGCTGTATACGACTATGACCGGACGATATGCGCTGATGCGATATTCATTAGCGGGCGTTGGCTATAAGCTCCGCAGGTGATGTTGCGCTACGTTGCAACCCAGGCAAATTATTCTGGTTCTCAATAATGCGCGCGATTCCTTCGATCATGGTTCGCTTTGATGCCGGATGGACTGGCCGATAAGCTGCACCGTGGCCACTGGGACTTCCCCCACCAGCGTAATCTGATGGCCGTGACTGAAAACACCGTAGGCATTGACCGCGCCACGGTGAGAAATTCCTACGAACTTGTCCTCGGGTGCTGATTTTTCTATGAATACTGAAACCGATGCAAGGCCGTCTGTGAGGACCAGATGTTCGACTGGCATTTGGTTCGCAGACATCAGGTACTTGTTGCGCTCCACCAGCTTGAAGCCTTTGGGAAGTTGAGTTATACGCCAATCATCGCCGGGCCGCTGGGCGGTCGAAGGTAACGTCTTCGCCGGAGGTTCCGGCTGCGCAGCAGCGGCTTTTTCAGTCTGTTTAATGTCCGCCCCGGATTCTGCCGGCGTCGAACCGGAAGCGGTGGCTGCATTGACACTGCCCATGCTTACCACATTACCCACGCTTAGCTCGGTAAACATCATGCGCTCTATAGGCACACCACTCTCATTGAGCATGTCGGCCTTAAGCAGCAGGCCGCTGGCATCATCCAGCCACAGACGGTAACCGAAGCGGAGGTTATCTTTCGGCTTGACGTTGATACCTTGGGTTAAACGTCCTGCCACGCGCTGTCTGCCCAGCAGCGCAAAATCATAATTAGCCTCCAATTGTTCAACACGGCTGGGGAGTGCTTCGGGAAAACTCGTACCGGATGGATCGATAACTGAGGCTGATTCTTGCGTTGACAGCGAAGCGGCATTATTTCCATCCAGAATAAGCTCATGTCCCGCTCCGCTGAGGGGAAGCAGCCGTTCATGTGCACCTTGCGCATCAATCATATGGGTGATGTGCATGGCCATCATTTGTTGATCGTGCAGATAAACGAAGGTGCCTTCAAAATCCAGTTCATGAGTGGCCCGCGACATCTTTTCCAGCCAGTCACGGGCAGTAGGCGAGGAATCGGCTGCGGCTACAGATAAGGGCGTTACCGCCAAGCACAGCATCACAAAGACGCTGTAATTTTTCCACGGACGCATCAACACACTGTTAGGGTTCTTGACCGTAATCCACCATTCTGGCGTAGGGCAGCACGCCTTGCATATCCGCAGGGGCCGAGTATTGGTTGTGATTGTTGAGGTAGGTATTCAGCTTGGCCTCGAAGGCTGGCTCGCTGAGATTCCAATGAGGGTCGCTGGCTGGATTAGTTTCGGCCAGGAAGCCCGGTGCCGCGACGGCCATGTTTTCAATAGGTGCCGCATCCTGGGTAGCGGCAACCTGAGAATAGCCACTGCCTATAGCATTCTCGCTAGCAGAAACAATAGTCGCTGATTCCGTCTGCGTGCCTGACTGTGCAAAATTGGCAACCGGTACAGTGTTGGACAAGGGGTCTTGCGGCAGGGTTTGCACGCCGAGAATGGCGAACGCGGTAACCGAGGCGGCAATGGCTAATCCGGCAATCTGCCGCATGGCCGGCGAGAATGACCGCAGCCGCGCTTCCAGCGTGACCGTGCGCGGCGCTAATATCGTAGGTTCCAAGGCGAGTGCATTGATAATGTTGCGGGCGGCGTCTTGCTGAGGTTTTTCCGGCAAATTATGGTGGATGGCTGCCCTACCCAGATGGTAGTTGCCCCACAATTTTTTAAGTTCCGGATTCTGTTGCAGGATATTAAGCAGATGATGGGTTTCAGTAGCGGACAATTCGCCGTCCATCAATGCGGATATTTGTTCCTCGATGCTAATATTCATGGTGTGCACTCACGATTCAGTTAGTTTCCAGTAATGGTTTGAGTTTGTTATCTATCGCCTCTCGCGCCCTGAAGATACGCGAGCGCACCGTGCCCACCGGACACGACATCATTTCGGCAATTTCCTCGTAACTCAAGCCCTCCAGTTCACGCAGGGTGATCGCCATACGCAGATCATCCGGAAGCTGTTTGATGACCCGATCTACGGTTCTTTCGATGTCATCGCGCAACAACACATGCTCAGGGGTGGCATAATCCTTTAATACGGAGTCACCGGCAAACTGCTCCGCATCAACGACGTCGATATCGCCATCCGGCGGCCTGCGTCCCTGGGCAACCAGGTAATTCTTGGCCGTGTTAATAGCGATGCGATATAGCCAGGTGTAAAAGGCGCTTTCCCCGCGAAAATTCGGCAGCGCGCGGTAGGCCTTTATAAACGACTCCTGTGCCACATCCTGAACTTCGCTGAAATCGCGAATATACCGTGATATCAGCTTGTGGAGCTTGTGCTGATATTTCAGTACCAGAACATCGAATGCCTTCTTGTCACCCTTTTGAACACGCTCGACCAATTCCTGGTCGACGCTATGTTCACCCGTCCGGGGTTTCCCTTTCACTATGAGGCACTCCTTTGCACTGCAATAGACCCTAACAAAAAAATATAGTTCGCCATTGAAGCCTTATAAATGATTAAAACCGTCAACTTCATTAGCCTTTTCGATTAAAATTTAGACAGGACACTTGGACTAAGTCTTAATTGTATAGTTTTTAGGGTGCGCTTGCGGCCTGCAAGCAGGCGATCTGGCGACTGTAACGATGCACCTACGCTGTCGCGCCCTTACTATCGCAGCAATTTATAACTATGATTATAGGCGGAATTAGCCCTAAAACGACAGCGTGAATATAAACTTGACGTCTCGTAAGGCGAAACAGGCCGCTGCTGCACAATTGTTTGAGAATTCTTGGCAGACCGAACAGTGCCTAACCGGTAATTCTTCAGGAAACCTATGCAACATCAATCCGACGTGTTAATCATCGGCAGCGGCATCGCCGGGCTGAGCCTAGCCCTGCGCCTGGCTCCACAGGCACGTATCCAGGTGGTCACCAAAGGCCCTCTAACCGAGGGTGCAAGCCTTTATGCCCAGGGCGGCATCTCGGCGGTGCTGGACAAGGATGATTCCATTGCCTCGCATATCGAAGATACCTTGCTGGCCGGGGCGGGACTTGGCAATCCCGATATCGTCAAGTTCACGGTCGAGCACGGCAGGCAGAGCATTCAATGGTTGATTGATCATGGCGTGCCATTTACCCAGCAGGCCGGCACCGACGGCAGCATCGACTATCACTTGACGCGTGAGGGCGGCCACAGCCACCGGCGCGTGATTCACGCCGCCGATGCCACCGGGCGCGCCATTGAAACCACACTCGTTGAACAGGTACGTGCCCACCCCAATATCGAATTATTCGAGCAGCACATCGCCATAGATTTAATCACCTCCGACAAGCTCGGGATCAGCCCGCAACGCTGTCTGGGTGCCTATGTGTTCGACCGGCATGAACAAAAGGTCGAGGTCTTCCGCGCGCGCTTTGTGGTTATCGCTACCGGCGGCGCGGGCAAGGTCTATGTGTATACCAGCAATCCAGACGTCGCCACCGGCGATGGCATCGCCATAGGCTGGCGGGCCGGGTGCCGCATCGCCAATATGGAATTCATGCAGTTCCATCCCACCTGTTTATATCATCCGCAGGCCAAATCCTTCCTGATCACCGAGGCGGTTCGCGGCGAGGGTGGAAAACTATTGCTGCCCGATGGCACACCGTTCATGCATAAGTTCGATGCGCGTGGCGAACTGGCCCCGCGCGACATCGTGGCGCGCGCCATCGACCATGAAATGAAGCGCCTGGGCGCACCCTGCATGTATCTCGACGTCAGCCATAAACCCGCCGAATTTATCCGCCAGCATTTTCCGACGGTGTACGCGCGCTGTCTCGAATTCGGCTTCGACATTACGCGCGAACCCATTCCCATCGTGCCCGCCGCACATTACACCTGCGGCGGCGTAATGACCGACCGACACGGTCGCACCGACATCAACGGCCTCTACGCCATCGGTGAGGTGGCCTTTACCGGTCTGCACGGTGCCAATCGCATGGCCAGCAATTCCCTGTTGGAGTGTTTGGTATTCGCGGCCTCCGCCGGCGAAGACATCAAAGCGCAATTAGCGACTGCGCCTGTGCCGCCGGCGCTGCCCGAGTGGGATGAAAGCCGCGTCACCGATTCCGACGAGCAGGTCGTGGTCGCGCATAACTGGGAGGAACTGCGGCGCTTCATGTGGGATTACGTGGGTATCGTGCGTACCGACAAACGGCTGCAACGCGCCAAGCGGCGGGTGGATTTATTGCTCAGCGAAATCGCCGAATATTACGTTAATTTTTCAGTGACCAATGACTTGCTGGAACTGCGCAATCTGGCCTTGGTAGCCGATTTAATTATTCGTTCCGCCCTGCTGCGCAAGGAAAGCCGCGGGCTGCACTACACGCTCGACTATCCAAAAACCGACATCAGCCAACCACCGCGCAACACCATACTTACGCCGCCGAATTTTGTGGATTTGGAGCAGGCGGATGCAAAAGCTGTACGCGCAATCGCCGGAGCGTAAGTGTATCCAGCGAATCCGGCATCAATACCATCGAATAGTTGCGCCAGCCCTTATCGACGGAGAAATTAAGAATCACCAGCGCGGTGTTCACATAACTGCCCGGTAATAAACGTACGTCAAACTCACGCCCAGTTGCCGTGCGCAAGCTCCATTGGCCATCGCCTTCACACACAGCGCTGACTATGGCCCACCTGCCGCGCAGCAAGGCGTAGGTGTTCAGCGTGAGAATCAGGCTGCCCCCAACCAGGCAGGCCAGCAGTATCTTTATCCGCGCGGGCAGCGGAACCAGCAGCAGCAAGGCAAGTGCACCTGCGTGTGCCAGCAGCAACAAACCGGCGAGCCATAAAGAGCGGCGCGGCTCCAGGCGTAAGACAGGAATTGAATTTTTCATTCTTTACGCTCGGCCAACAATGTTTTGATTCATGGTCTTTAATAGCTCTGGCTATTATCAATGCTCGCGGTGAAAATAAATACTATGTCACCTGAATGGAAAATATTTTTAGAGAATGCCGGTGCGCTTATCGAGCACGGCTCGGCAGTCCACTTCGGCAAGGCCACCGATGAACTTCACGCGATTGCCGCGCGCACGCTGGTCTGCGACTTATCGTACCGGGGGATCATTTCAGCTACTGGTGCGGATGCGCAAAGCTTTTTGCAGGGCCAATTCACTAACGATGTACGCGCGGCAGATGAACGGCACAGCCAACTCAATGCCTATTGCAGCCCCAAGGGCCGCGCCCTGGCGGTGTTTCGTCTATGGCAGCGCGCCGACACTTATTACCTGAGCCTGCCAAAGGAAATCCTGGAGGCCACTCTAAAACGCTTGCGCATGTTTGTCCTGCGCGCGCAGGTCGTGCTTGCGGACGCCAGCGATCATCTGATTGCGATTGGTTTAGCGGGGCCTGATGCTGAGCTAATCCTGAGCAAGCTTGCAGGCGAGCTTCCGCAAGCTGTCGATGCTTGTGTGCAGATAAATTTCGCAGGCGCTGACATAAGCATTGTACGTGTCCCCGGCGCGCAGGCGCGCTTCGAAATTTACGGCGAGGTGGATGCCATGAAAACACTATGGAACGAACTTGCAGATGACGTGACACCGGTAGGCGCTGGCGTGTGGAAACTGCTCGATATCCGCAACGGCATTCCCACAATTTATTCCGCGACCGTAGACGCCTTCGTCCCGCAGATGATCAATCTTCACGAGATTAACGGCGTCAGTTTTAAGAAGGGCTGCTACCCAGGACAAGAGATCGTGGCGCGCATGCAGTACCTCGGCACACTCAAGCGGCGCATGTATAAGGCGCATGTGCATTCCGAGACCATGCCTCTACCCGGCGGTGAGCTTTATACAGCCGATCATGACCAGAGTGTTGGGCAGATAGTCGATGCGCAGCCTGCTCCGCAAGGCGGGATAGAGCTATTGGCCGTGCTACAGATTGCCAGCGCGGAAGAAGGAAAAGTACGATTACACTCTCGGCAAGGGCCAGTGCTGCACCTTGCCGCCCCCTAAGTAGGAGTAACAGCCAGGAGCAACCGTAATGAAATATTTCCAATCAGCCGCGCAGTGTTTTAAAACGGCTCTCGCAAAGATTACCCTTGCATCAAGCGCGCTGTTTCTTGTAAGCGCCGCAAATGCAGCCGAACCCTTGCCGACACAAACTTATCTACCCTTGACCCTGGCTCAAACAGCCGCCACTGCCGCCCTCAAAAAATGTACGGCTGATGGGCATCGTATCAGCGTCGCTGTCGCAGATCGCGCGGGTGTAGTAATTGTTCTTTTGAGGGGTAACAGCGCAGGAGTGCACACCGTCGATAGCAGTTCACGCAAGGCCTACACCGCCGCGAGCATGGGCCGCTCCACGCTGGAACTGGCCAACTTTATTAAAGACAAGCCGGAACTCCATGGCTTGCGTGATATGAATGAAAAGATTCTGCTGCTGGGCGGTGGTCTGCCGATCAAGATGGGCGATGACCTCGTGGGTGGGATAGGTGTAGGCGGGACTCCCTCTGCCGACCTGGACGATGCCTGCGCGCAGGCCGGCCTGGATGCTATCTTGGAGAAGGATAAATAGAGCGCCCGCTTGATTCCACGCAAAACCCTCTAGGCATACAGCAACCGTCCGGCAGGTTTGGGGACAGGCCGATCCAGTTCGCGTGCCGTTTCTATCCATTCGCTGATAGAAACCTCCGCGTTTTTTACCGCCTCTTGGTAATTTTTACCATCCGCCATGCACCCCGGCAACTCCGGCACTTCCACAACGAAGCACTGGTCGTCGTCACTCCAGTAAATAATCATTTCGTATCTAGCTTCCATAGATTTACCTCGTCAGCTTGTACTTGATAATTAGGTTGCGCACTTGCTTTACCTGATAGGCTTTGGCCTTGTTTCCATCAGGCTGTATATTGATAATTTCCGCAATGCCCACTTTAGTATAGATGAAATGATCACCCTTAATTCGTTCCTCAAAATTCAAGGTATGAAGCACGAGCTTTAGGTCTGCGAAGGCGATATTATTGTCTGTATTCCCATGCAAATTGCATTAAGGATATTCTCAACCTTTCTCACAGTCTAACTCTCCGGTCGCATATGCGGAAACAGCAATACATCCCGGATGGACGGCGAATCGGTAAACAACATCACCAGGCGATCAATACCGATACCCTCGCCCGCCGTCGGTGGCATGCCGTGTTCGAGGGCGCGGATGTAATCCGCGTCGAAGTGCATGGCCTCTTCGTTGCCGGCGTCCTTTTCTTCAACCTGTTTGCGAAAGCGTTCGGCCTGATCCTCGGGATCGTTTAATTCGGAAAAACCGTTGGCAATCTCACGGCCGCCCACGAAAAATTCGAAGCGGTCGGTTAACGAAGGGTCATCGACGTTGCAGCGCGCCAAGGGCGAAACCTCGGTGGGATAGGCGGTTATAAATGTTGGGTCTTTAAGACAATGCTCAACGGTCTTCTCAAATATCTCGATCTGAATTTTACCCAGGCCGTAGTTATCCTTCAGCGGTATGCGTAGATCAATCGCTGCCCTGCGCGCAGCCTCCGGCGTGTCCAAATCGGCCGCCGTAAGTTGTGGGTTAAAGCGCAGGATGGAATCCTTCACGGTAATGCGCGTGAACGGTTTGCTGAAATCATATTGCTCACCTTGATAGGTGATCGTCGTCGTGCCCAATATATTTTGCGCAAGCGTACGCAGCATTTCCTCGGTCAAATTCATCAAGTCCTGGTAATCGGCGTAGGCCTGATAAAACTCCAGCATGGTGAATTCCGGATTATGACGCGTAGACAAACCTTCATTACGGAAGCTGCGGTTAATCTCGAATACGCGCTCGAAGCCGCCTACCACGAGGCGCTTAAGATACAACTCCGGCGCAATGCGCAGGAAAAAGTCCATATCCAATGCATTGTGAAATGTTTTAAAAGGGCGCGCCGTGGCACCGCCGGGGATGGCCTGCATCATCGGCGTTTCGACTTCCAGAAATGAGCGCTCGGTTAAAAACTGCCGGATAAAATTGATAATGTGCGAGCGGGTTTGAAATAGCTTGCGCGCGTCTTCGCTCATGATGAGATCGAGATAACGCTGACGGTAACGCGTTTCCTGGTCGGCAAGACCGTGAAATTTTTCCGGCAGGGGACGCAGAGCCTTGGTCAGCAGGCGTACATTATCCACGCGCACCGACAACTCACCCGTCTTGGTTTTGAACAAAAACCCCTCGGCACCGAGAATATCGCCGATGTCCCACTTCTTGAAATGATCATCGTAAATTCCGGCAGCCAGACTGTCTCGCTGCACGAACAATTGTATCTGCCCGGACATATCCTGCAGATGCGTAAAGGCCGCCTTACCCATGAGGCGCTTGGCCATCATGCGGCCGGCCACTTTTATGCGGATGGCTTGCGCCTCCAAATCAATGTTATCGATTTCGCCATATTCCGCATGCAGATCGGCGGCCAATGCAGTCCGTCGGAAGTCATTGGGAAAGGCATTGCCCGGTTCGCGCAACTCAGCCAGCTTGGCACGACGCAAGGCTATCTGTGCATTCTCATCGGGCCGGTCATTTTCGTCATTCATATATATAAGCCAGGTAGCGAACGCTGTACGCTCGAAATTTTCTTGCTGCGATTTTACAATCCACTCTTCAAACTCGCCTCGATAAACTTATCGATATCGCCATCAAGCACGGCCTGCGTATTACTCGTCTCGACGCCGGTACGCAAATCCTTCACGCGCGATTGATCCAACACATACGAACGAATCTGGCTGCCCCAGCCGATGTCGGACTTGGAGTCTTCCAATATTTGTTTATCGGCGTTGCGCTTTTGCATCTCCAGTTCGTACAATTTGGCCTTCAACTGGCTCATGGCCACTGCGCGGTTTTTGTGTTGCGAGCGATCACTCTGGCATTGCACCACGGTATTCGTCGGCATGTGTGTGATGCGTATTGCCGACTCGGTGCGATTCACATGCTGCCCGCCCGCGCCGCTGGCGCGATAGGTATCTATTCTAAGGTCGGCCGGATTGATGTCGATCTCTATGCTGTCATCGACTTCCGGCGAGACGAATACCGAGGCGAACGAGGTATGGCGGCGATTGCCCGAATCGAACGGCGATTTACGCACCAGACGATGCACGCCGGTTTCCGTGCGCAGCCAGCCATAGGCATAATCGCCCTCGTATTTAATCGTCGCGCTCTTGATGCCCGCCACGTCCCCCGCAGACACCTCGATCAATTCCGTCTTGAAACCGCGCCGCTCGCCCCAGCGCAAAAATAACCGTAGCAATATATTTGCCCAGTCCTGCGCCTCGGTGCCACCTGAGCCGGATTGAATATCGAGGAAGGCATTATTGGCATCCATAGGCCCAGAGAACATGCGGCGAAATTCCAGATCGACGAGTTGCTGTTCCCAGCCATCAAGATCATTGGTCAGCGCGGCAACCACAGCCTCGTCATTGTCTTCACTCGCCATCTCCAGAAGTTCATATGCCTCATCCAAACCTTCGCGCAACCCTGACAGCGTGCTGACAATCTGCTCCAGCTGCACACGCTCGCGCCCAAGCTCCTGAGCGCGATCCGGCGTATTCCATATCGCCGGATTTTCCAGTTCGCGCTCAACCTCGATCAAGCGTTCCCGCTTTACATCGAAGTCAAAGATACCCCCTAAGCGCCGCGCCGCGCCCTTGCATGTCTTTGATACGATTGAATAGCGGATTGAGTTCTAGCATGATGGGTTCACGAAAAATGAGTTCGCAATCTTAGCATGCCGCAAGGGTGCAAGCCATTTAGGATCGCAAAGGCGGTAACAGTTGAAAGATGATGCGCCCCTTTCCCCTTTACGGGGGAAGGCTGGGATGGGGGTGGTGGATTTAACAACCTCACTCACCCCACCTTAATCCTCCCCCCGTAAAGGGGGAGGAAGAACGACGGCACAACAAAAGCAGGAAACAGACATGGAAATCCTGATCACACGCAGCCTAGCGGGAATGTTATTATTACCCGGCATCTTCATTTTGTTAATGGCTGGCAGCTTACTGCTACTATTCCGCGCCGCACGCGCAACCACTCAAGCCAGCTATTTCAATCAACAAGCCTTGACCACAGCAGCCGATAAAATGTCTGCGCGCAGCCGTATCCTGCGACGCATCGCCATCACCTGTTTCGCACTCGTCCTGCTCGGACTGTATGTCTTCAGCATCCCCGCCACGGCACGCGCGCTCATGGGACTGGTCGAAACATATCCGGCGCTGACGGCGCAAGATATTAAAACGAGTTCTGCGCAAGCCATCGTAATATTGGGGGCAGGCCGCTATACAGCGCCGGAATACGATGGCTTTGCGCTGTCGCCGCTCGCCCTGGAACGCCTACGTTACGGCGCATACCTACACCGGCAAACAGGATTGCCGCTGGTACTCAGCGGCGGCGATCCATTCCATGAAGGAATATCCGAAGCCGCGCTCATGCAACAGGCCTTGCTTGACGATTTCAAGATTCGCCAAGCTATGACCGAGGATAAAAGCACGACCACGGCGGAAAATGCCTTCTTCACCAAAAAACTTTTAGCTGCACAGGGAATCAACCGCGTCTATCTGGTCACTCACGCCGCACACATGCCGCGCGCCGTCCGAATGTTTAAGCAGGCTGGCATCAAGGTCACTCCCGCCCCGCTGCATTTTCTATCGTTGCCGTCAGGAGATAATCGCGGCCTGCTGGGCTGGATGCCCAGTGCGAGGTATTTCGAAAGGAGTAATGCAGCCCTGCATGAATTGTTAGGCGGAGTTTGGTACAGCCTGCGATATTAAGTCTCACCCTTGGCGCAATGCCCGGGCATCTTCGCGATTCATTTCCAACTCTTCCCGGAGCGTAACGCGCAGAGAATCCAGCAATTCATCTCTGGTTTTCTCCTGGCAGTTAACACCCGGAACTTCCTCAACCCAACCAATCCACCAGAGCCCATCTTGTTTCACAACGACTGTGTAAGTCTGATTCATGTCACACCTAACGCAACTTTTTTGTATCGCAGTAGGTTACAAGAATTTGTCTTCGCATCCAGTTCACATCTGGCCTAGTTTACTAGAAAAATCGAGTGAGTAATTGATCCAATTCCGTCAAACGCTGCGGCGTGCCGATGTCCATCCAGCGGCCTGAGTAATGTTCGCCGCTGACGAGTTCTTGTTGCATGGCTTGACGTAGTAATGGCGCGAGAGGAAAGGCGCCGGGGGTGCAAGCCGCAAACAATTCCGGCCGGTAAACGCCGATGCCGCTAAAGGTGAGCTTGCTACCTTCACCGATGCTGTAGACCTTGCCGTCGCGCAATATGAAATCTCCAACTGCGTGGTGCTCGGGATTATCCACCAATACCAAGTGTGCTAGGCCATCGGGTCGCTGCGGAATCTGGGCGAAGGAATAATCCGTCCAGATATCGGCATTCACTACGATAAACGGTGCCTCGCCAAGCAAGGGAAAGGCTTTGACGATGCCGCCGCCGGTCTCGAGAACGTGATCGCCCTCCGCGGAATAATTTATTTGAGCGCCGTAGCGGCTGCCGTCGCCGAGCGCGGCCTCGATCTGCTCGCCGAAGCGTGCGTGGTTGATGACAATCTCAGTTATGCCCGCCCTCACCAAGGCTTCGATGTGATATTCAATGAGCCGTTTGCCTCCTGCCATCAGC
>JBDSOT010000123.1:0-5059 GCA_039914705.1 Gammaproteobacteria bacterium
GCATTGGGGGTTGTGATCCTGGCATTGCTCGATCTCATCCCCATCGGTGTCTAGACATAGTAGTTTTGCACGGCCTGCATTCAACCCGTCCAGCAGGCGGCGCTCAGCTATCAAGACCGGAACCTGCGCGTCTTCGAGCATGAAATTAATGCGCTCGGCAGGATAGCTAGGGTCTAAGGGAACATAGGCCCCGCCCGCCTTGAGAATTGCGAGTAGTCCGATCAGCATCTCCAACGAACGCTCCAGGTACAGACCTACCCTTATCTCCGGCCCGACACCGAGCGTATGCAAATAATTGGCAAGCCGGTTGGCACGGCGGTTCAGTTCACCGTAGCTTAGTGCTTCACCTTCAAACACTACCGCCGTTTGATCGGGCAGTGTTGCAGCTCGCGCCTCGAATAATTCATGTAAGCAAATATTCCGAGAATAGTCAGTTCGTACTGCATTCCATTCGAATAACAATTGCCGAAGCTCGGCTGGGGTCAGCAAGGGGTAGTCGCTAAGCTGCCGGTATGGATCGGCCGCCATCCCGTCCAGCAGTGTTTCAAGGTGGCCAAGCATGCGTGTTATCGCAGCATCTTCGAAACAACTACGGTCATATTCAATTTGAATCAACAGTTCTTGTTCCGCATAACACAGCACCGTCAGCGGAAAATTGGTTTGGCCGATATAGTGAAATTCGCGGTGCAACCAGTCGCCGCCCTGTGCTCGCAGCAGGGCATTCAACTGATAATTTTCGAATACCAGCAGGCTTTCGAATAAGGGAGTGCCGGGTGGCAGATCGCTCCATCCCTGCACCCGCGCAAGCGGTGTGTGTTCATATTGGCGCACTTCAATCTGCTGCGCGCGTAATGCCTGCAGCCATGGCAATAGCTGTGTTTCCGAAAACGTCTGTACTCTAACGGGCAGCGTATTGATCAATAAGCCCACCATATCTTCAGCGCCGTCGAGCGCAGAACGGCGGCAGGCACGCGTAGCGCCGAATACCACATCAGCCTGTCCACTATATCGGCTTAACAATAGAGCCCACGCCCCTTGCATGAAGGTGTTGAGTGTTACCTTATGTCGCTCGGCCTGCGATCTTAATGTGTTAGTGAGGTCCGCTGAGAGTGCACTTTGCTGTCTTCCATAACCTTCCTGCGTTGCGGGAGGTGTTGCTATTGCTACCTTCAATAGCACGGGTGATGTATAGCCCTTGAGTTTTGCGCGCCAAAATTCTTGCGCCTTGGACCAATCCTGCGCATACAACCAGTTGATGTAGTCACGGTACGGCCGGGTTGGCGATAGCTGGATATCTCGCCCTTGGCGAAGGGCCTCGTAAAGATTAAATACCCGCTTGAGAACTAGCGGAAACGATCGCCCATCGAGTAAAACATGCTGAAAACTCCACACCAGCCGGTAATCCGCTGCGCCAGTACGAAACAGCGCAAGGCGCATAAGCGGTGCCTGAGTGAGATCAAAGTCGCGTGAACGGTCGTCGTTAAGATAGGCTTGCAATGATAGGTGCTGTTCGTGTTCGGAGTAATCACGCCAGTCCTTTTGTTGTATGGGAAGCGTAACGCGGTCATAAACCTCCTGCACTGGCTTATCAAGACCCTCCCAGCGAAAGCGGGATCTTAATATCGGATGGTCATCAGTAACCAGTTGCCAAGCTTGGTTGAAAACGGGCACTTGCAGGTCCTCCTGCAAGGTACAGATTATCTGCTCAATATCGACGCCTGAATTGGGTGCGTAGAGATGGTGAAATAGCATACCCTCTTGCAGAGGCGAAAGCGGATAGACGTCCTCAATGATGCCTGCTTTCACAAATATTCTCCGTTAACTGCCCACCACTTCCTTCCTAGGTTCGACAAACTTTTTATTTAACTGTTATAACGTCTGTAAAATAAAGGCAATTCGTCTCTAAATCAAAAATGCGGGCGCTTTCCTGGACCGTAGACGAGGTGTCATCGGCGCCAAGAGCGTATTTCGTTGGGAGCCCCGGTTCAAGAAGAGTTGGGCTGAGGACATTGTTCATTGACATTCCCTTTCTTGAATTTGCCAAATGTTGCTGCATTTTAACATGAATACTGATATCTGTTTCTACTCTAATACTGCTTGGCGAGGGCTAATTTTTGCCGTGATGCATCACAAGTAGTCATCCTTGACTATCATTTCAGAATACCTCTGCGTATTGACGCCTCGAACCTGGCTGCGTACTCAACCTCAGTGTTAATGGCTCGTTGGATACACTCTGCTAATCGCTCGCCCAACACTTGTACCTGAGGTTCATAAAACAAAGTCGTATGGGTGGCTGGCAGGTCATAACGCTCCACCCCTGACCCCGCCAACTGTTTCCATCTCTCATTACATTCATTATGGCGATGACTCGTTATATCTTTGCTTGCCCAAAATAGGGTAATTCGTCCCGAGTAAACTTTAGGTCTATAAGCTTTGATAGCTGCAACGGCAATATCAAAGACATAATAGTTACGGAGCTTATGAGGTATAACTATTCCGGCATGCAGATAACACTTATAGGTAACCCGTATAATGGCCTTCTGAACTCTTGTTTTAGTGTAATCCAGCAAATAGAGCAATTTTCTTCCGAATTTCAGGCGAGATATGTTCTGCCAATGTAGCTTTAACCTTTTTCTAATCCGGTTTCTAAGCCGGATTAATACATGTAATGATCGCCGCCCCAGCTCTAAGGGAAACTCTGGACCGGGTGTATCCATTAGAATCAGCAAGGCCACCTGCTGACCTTGCGCATGAAGTTGCTGGGCAATCTCCAAGGCGACCAGTCCGCCGAAGCAATGGCCGCCCAAATAGTACGGACCCTCGGGCTGGAACGCGCGTAATTCATTGATATAAAAGCTCGCCATTTCTTCAACCTTTGTGAGCGTTGCCGGTCGGCCGTCTATCCCCTGTGGCTGCAATCCGTAAAAGGGCTGATCGGGTCCGAGATAACGCACGAGGTCCCTGAAATGCAAAAGCGCCCCACCAGCGCCGTGTACGCAAAAGAAAGGCGGTTTTGACCCGCCGACCTGAATCGGCACCAGTGATGACCAAGACGGCGCCCAGCGTTCTTGGCATAAAATAGCAGCCAATTGTTCAATAGTCGGGGCTTGGAAAAAGGTCGCTAGCGGTAAATTCTGGCCCAGCGTCTTTTCTATATGAGCCAAGAGGCGCACGGCAAGGAGTGAATGACCGCCAAGCTCGAAGAAATTGTCCTGGATGCTGATCTTTTTGATCTGCAATATCTCTGACCAGATTTCAGCCAGCCTTTGCTCGTCAGGGGTGCGGGGCGCGACATAGGTTTCAGCGAGATCTTGTCCAGTCTGATCGGGTGCGGGTAGCGCCTTGCGATCTACTTTCCCGCTGGGCGTCAGTGGCATTTCATTCAGCATTACAAAGGCGGAAGGCAGCATGTAATCAGCTAATTTATCTTTAAGAAAGGCCCGCAATTCAGCCAGAGAAGGACGTGCATCTCTAGGAATCACATACGCCACAAGTCGTTTGTCTTCTGGCGTGTCTTCCCGCGCCACGACCACGGCCTCCTTAATAGCAGAATATTGGCCGAGCACGGCCTCAATCTCGCCCAGTTCGATCCGGAAGCCCCTGATTTTAATTTGATAATCAATGCGGCCCAGACACTCGATGCGGCCATCCGCCAGGTAGCGCGCCAGATCGCCTGTCTTATAGAGCCGGGCGTCGGCAGTAAACGGGTGGGGAATAAACTTCTCATCCGTCAATTCGGGGCGATTCAGATAACCGCGCGCCAGACCATCGCCACCGATGTATAAATCTCCTGCCACACCGATCGGTACAGGATTTAGATAGCGATCCAGAATATAAAGCTGGGTGTTGGCGATGGGCTTGCCAATCAATATCGGGCCACGGCCCGTGGTCACCTGCTGGATAGTTGACCATACTGTCGTCTCGGTAGGGCCGTACATATTCCACAGCTGCGACCCGCGCATCAATAACTGGTCGGCCAGGCCTTGCGGCATAGCCTCCCCTCCGCACAACATTTTTAGACCTGGTGTACCCTGCCATCCGGATTCGATCAACAGTCGCCAGGTAGCGGGGGTGGCTTGTAATATAGTGATACCGGATTGACGCAGATGTTCGATGAGGCGGCTGCCATCAATGACACCGTCACGATTCACTAATATTATGCGAGCGCCGTTGATGAGCGGGAGAAAAATCTCCAGCGCCGCAATATCAAACGACAGAGTGGTAATCGCCAGCAGGACATCACTATCATTGATACCGGGCCGTTCACGCATGCTGCACAAGAAGTTGACCAGAGCTCGGTGCGGGATCTGCACACCCTTAGGCTGACCGGTAGTACCGGAGGTGTAGATAACATAAGCCAGCGATTCGGCTGTGCCGCATGCCGCCGGATTTGTGCGGGGATAGTTGTCAAATGATGTCTGAGCATTCAGGCACACGACCCGTGCACTATGCATCGGCAAACTATCAGCAATTTTTTGCTCTGTAACCAGTACCGCAAAGGCGGCATCTTGCAACATGAACGCAAGCCGCGCGGCAGGATAACCTGGATCAAGGGGCACATACGCACCGCCCGCCTTGAGGATACCAAGCAACGCCACTACCATATCCAGCGAACGCTCAACGCATAGCCCCACCAATACATCAGCGGCAACTCCCAGCGATTGCAAGTGATGCGCTAATCGATTGGCACGGACGTTTAACTCCCGGTATGTTAGGCGCGCATCACCAAATACCAAGGCCATGCTATCTGGCATGCGCTCTACTTGTGCCTCAAACAGCTGGTGTATGCCCTGCGTCCTCGGATAATCAGCGTAGGTATTGTTCCACTCCGTCAGCGTTTGATTTCGCTCGGCCTGGGGAAGTAGCGGCAACCTGGAAATAACTTGACCGGGGTTACGCACAATAGCCTCGAGCAAGGTCTGAAAATGCCCTAGCAGGCGCGTAATTGTAGTGGCATCGAACAGATCGGTATTGTAGTCAAGTTGCATGCGCAGGCCGTCCGCCACCTCAACCACGGCCATGGTCAAATCGAACTTCGCCGTCCCGCGCACAATGTGCA
>JBDSOT010000154.1:0-10353 GCA_039914705.1 Gammaproteobacteria bacterium
CGCACCGTCCACTGCGTAAAACTGGGCAAAGAGGCCGAGGGCCTGAAATTTCCGCCGTACCCCGGCGAGCTCGGCAAGAAGATTTACGACAGCGTGTCCGCCGAGGGCTGGAAGTTGTGGCTCGCCCATCAAACCATGCTCATCAATGAAAACCGCCTCGCCATGATGGACCCCAAGGCGCGCAAATTTTTAGAAGCCGAAATGGAAAAGTTTTTCTTCGGCCCCGGCTCCGCGGCTCCGGCGGGTTATGTGCCCAAGGGATAGTAGGCAGCTTGGGCTGAATAAAAGAAGCCTAACATCAAGGCAAGAAGCCGCAGAAACTCACCTTAAGGGTGCTATGCTTTCCTCAATCTACGTGCTTAACTTGGAGTCTTGACCCTATGAACACAATGACTACTATGCATGACGTATTAACTGACAAGGACATCTCGACCTTCGTTATAAATCTGGAAATTTTGCGTTATTTAGAATTACTCAGGAAAAAGATAAACTTGGATCGGCATGAGATCAATGTCTTAGATTGGGGTTGCGGACGTGGTCAATCGGTTAGCCTACTGAGGGAGCTTGGCTATAACACCTTCGGTGTAGATATTTGCGCTGAGTCCCTTAATAATGGCGCTACCTACTTTTCCAAAAGGTCAAAATATCCAGAAAATATGCTGCGCTTAATAAACCCTAAAGGAAAAATAGACTTTCCCGAGAATTATTTTCATTTTATATTTTCATATCAGGTACTAGAACATGTAGAGCATATTGAAGATTTAGCTGACGAAATTACCCGTGTATTAGCTCCTAACGGCATGTGCCTACATATATATCCCGCGCATAAGCGCGTTATTGAAGGCCATCTCTTTATGCCATTCATCCACTGGCTACCCAAAAATAACTTTCGCAAAGCTTTTGTCATCCTTTTTGTTGCCTTAGGAATAGAGCCCCGATGGCGCGAACTTAAAAGTAAGAATATCCTTGAAAAAGCGCAGACCTACTATAACTTTAGCGTCAATGAGACATTTTACCGAAGCCCTGCAACCAATAAACAAATCTTTGAAGAAAGGGGGCTCCAAACGGACTTTGTCATCATAAATAATCCCATTTTAAAGAAGTACGGGATCCTATCACGCATTATGAATATCAATTACTTCAAGAAACTTATTAACTGGATGTTATTAAATTTCAAGTCAGTGGAAATATTACTGGTTAAGCCTTAAATCAATTGGTCAGCGCCCTGGTTATCTATCTTTTCGACGACTGTGCTGCCGCAATCCGGCGTTGCGCCGATAAGGCTTGAACTGGGGACAAGCTGCTAATATTATTGCTTTAAGGCCACCCGGGAATGGCCACTCGCTAATCACCACGGAAGGTGTCCGCATGAACGATAATATAGTTACTCTCGAAAAAAAGCTCAGGCGCGGGCAACTCACGTTACACCTCCCGCCCAGGTGCGTTGAAACCTTCGGTGGTGGCCCGCCGTATGCTGAATGGATAGTGCACAGCCCGGCCACGCTAAGACGCATCGCGCGCGATCCCGAGATGATGCTGGGCGAGACCTATATGAACGGCGAGTGGGACGTCCCCCAGGGTAAGCTGGCGGCCTTGCTCGAGGTGCTGATGGCCAATTTCTCCGACCCCCCCGCCCAAGCGCGCGGCATTCTTGCCAAGCTCTTAAAAAACATCGCTCACCACGGCAATGGCATCATGCGCAGTTACCGCAACGTGGCTCATCATTACGATCTAGATGAGTGGGTGTTTCGCCGCTTTCTCGACCAGGATATGCAATATTCCTGCGCCTATTTCTACGCCCCCGATATTAGCCTCGACGAGGCGCAGCGCGCCAAATGCCGCCACATCATGAATAAACTCATGCTCAGCCCCGGGCAGCACGTGCTGGATATCGGCTGCGGCTGGGGCGGGCTCGCGCTGTTCCTGGCTGAGCACGCCGGCGTGAAGGTGACCGGCCTGACGCTGTCGCGCGAGCAATTGCGTGTGGCAACCCATCGGGCCGCGGAGCGCGGCCTGGAAAATCTTGTGGAATTTCGCCTGCAGGATTATCGCGAGCACACTGGAAGCTATGACCGCATTGTCAGCGTCGGCATGTTCGAGCATGTCGGCGTCGCGCATTACGATTGTTATTTTGCCCAGCTAAGGCGCCTGCTAAACCCGGAGGGAAGCGCCCTGCTGCACACTATAGGCCGCGTGAGCCCACCTGGCGGCACCAACCCGTGGATCCAAAAATATATCTTCCCTGGCGGCTATAATCCGGCCTTGTCCGAGGTCGTCGGCGCGCTTGAGAAAAGCGGCCTTGTGAGTTGCGATGTGGAGGTGTTAAGGCTTCATTACGCGTTAACCTTGGAGGCGTGGTACCAGCGTTTTCAACAGCATCGCGGCGAAGTGGCTGAGCGCATGGGCGAGCGATTCTGCCGTATGTGGGAATTTTACCTGGCCTCCTGCGAGGCCAGCTTCCGCTGGCGCGACCTCGTGGTCTTCCAGATTCAGCTTGCCCATCACCTGGATGCCCTACCCTTAACCCGGGATTATTTGTACCAACAACCGGCACAACGGGCGAGTACTGCGGTCACGTCACGCTTGGCTTCTTGAGCAGCCTCGCTCGTCTGTTTGCAGACTTGATCCCGATACATTAACATGTTAACTTAACAACGTAGAAAACGTAGTCAACTATACCTAAACTGATCAAATCTGAAGGAGTATGAACATGATAAGGAAAATCCTTATATTGCTGAGCGCCGCCGTATTTGCCTTAGGTCTTGCCGCTTGTAACAAGGACACTCCGGCCGAGCAGGCTGGCGACAAAGCAGAAGAAGCCGGCAACGTAGCCGCCGAGAAAGTAGAAGAGGCTGGTGATGCGGCAAACGATGCGGCCGAAGAAAAGGCTGATGCGAGCGAGCCTGACGCCAGCATGAGAGATAAGGCTGAAGCTGATAGGGAAGCGAGTGAAGCCGCCGCTAAGGCTGAAGAGGCGCGCATCGCAACTGAAAAAGCTGACGCCGCCGCTAAGGCAGCAATCAGTCAGTAAGTCAGCATAAAAATGGTTGGTAAGGGTCTCCTTACCAACCATTTAGTTTTAGCCTGTAATATCCCCACCCCGCACCGCATTCTATTTCAGCCGCGACACCTATAGTTATTCCCAGCAGTGCCCACATTTCCTGTTTGCTACACTTGCCGGCATGGCACACCCACAAGAAGCCGATCTTGAGCTACTGGCAATGTGCCTGGGCGCACTGCTTAGCAAGCGCGGTATCGTGCTTGCCACGGCGGAGTCTTGTACCGGCGGCTGGGTGGCGCAGACCATTACTTCAGTGCCCGCAAGTTCCGCCTGGTTCGAGCGCGGCTTTGTCACCTATACCAATAATGCCAAGCAGGAAATGCTGGGGGTTCGTGCCGCCACGATCGCGGCCTGCGGCGCCGTGAGCGAAGCGACCGCGCGCGAAATGGCCGAGGGCGCGTTGCTGCATAGCCATGCCCAGGTTAGCCTTGCGGTCAGCGGCATCGCCGGTCCCGCCGGCGGCACGCCGGACAAGCCGGTCGGCAGCGTGTGTCTGGCCTGGGCAGGTTTAGGACTGAAAACGCTAAGCCGGAGCCGGCACTTTTCCGGCGGCCGCGCGGACATACGGCGCCTGGCTGTCATTGCCGCCTTACAAGGCCTCGAAGATTTCTTGACTGCGGGCACACCTCAGTCGTAGCGAGATAATTCAGATGGGTGCTACACAACGTCTATTTTTTGCCTTATGGCCGGATGAGGCGACGGGCCTTGATTCCCACGCCGTCACCCCCATCTATAGGTAACAAATTCATATTAAAGGACGTGTTTGACCATGAATGACGTAGCACATAAAGAAACACTCGGTTTTCAGACCGAGGTGCGGCAATTGCTGAGCCTGATGATCCATTCCCTGTACGGCAACAAGGAAATCTTTTTACGCGAGCTGATCTCCAATGCCTCGGATGCCATCGACAAGCTGCGCTTTGACGGCCTCGCAGACGACGCGCTTTTTGAAGGCGACAGCGAATTCAAGATCACCGTTGATTATGACGCGCAGCAGCGCACCGTCACCCTCTCCGACAACGGCATCGGCATGACGCGCGCAGAGGTGGTCGAGAATATCGGCACGATTGCAAAATCCGGCACCCGTCAGTTTCTCGACTCACTCTCCGGCGATCAGGCCAAGGATGCGCATTTGATCGGCCAGTTTGGCGTCGGCTTCTACTCCTCGTTTATCGTCGCCGACAAGGTTACGCTCACTACGCGGCGCGCGGGGCTAGGTGCCGAACATGGCGTGAGCTGGGAATCCGCGGGCGAGGGCGAGTACACGCTGGAGACCGTCGAAAAACCCACGCGCGGCACCGAGGTTGTGCTGCACCTGCGCAAGGATGAGGACGAATTTTTAAACGGGCACCGCCTGCGCTCCATCATCCGTAAATATTCCGACCATATTACCGTGCCGATCGTGATGCGCGTTGAGGGTAAAGATAAAGACGCGACTGCCGTCGAATATGAAGCGGTCAACAGCGCCTCCGCCCTGTGGACACGCCCCAAAAATGAGATCAGTGACGCGGAATATGCCGAGTTCTACAAACACGTCGGGCACGACTTCGAGGCGCCGCTCGCCTGGCTGCACAGCCGCGTGGAAGGCAAGCACGAATACACGTTATTGCTGTATATCCCGGCGCGCGCGCCGTTCGATATGTGGGATCGTGACAGCCGTCACGGCGTCAGGCTCTATGTGCGTCGCGTGTTTATTCTGGAAGACGCCCAGCAACTGACGCCGCGCTATCTGCGCTTCCTGCGCGGGATTATCGATTCCAATGATTTGCCGCTGAACATCTCGCGTGAAATCTTGCAGGGCAATAAGCTCATCGACACGATACGTTCCGGCGCGGTTAAAAAGGTGCTGGCTTTGCTGGAGGATCTGGCCGCGAACGACGCCGGGAAATATGCCGCATTCTGGAAGGAATTTGGCGTGGTGCTCAAGGAAGGCATTATCGAAGACTTTGCCAATCGTGAACGCATTGCAAAACTGCTAAAGTTTGCCTCGACCCATAGCGACAGTGATGAGCAGAATGTCACGCTGACGGATTATGTGGCGCGCATGAAAGACGGTCAGGACAAAATTTATTACATCACCGCGGAGACTTACGCCGCCGCCAAAAACAGTCCGCATCTCGAATTGCTGCGTAAAAACGGCATTGAGGTTTTGCTGTTGTCCGACCGTGTCGACGAGTGGCTCGTGACGCATTTGACCGAGTTTGATGACAAGCCATTGCAATCGGTCGCCAAGGGACAGCTCGATCTTGGTAAATTCGACACTGATAAGGATAAGAACAATGAGGGCCCTGCCGAAGAGTTGGGAGATTTTGTTGAACGCGTTAAAACCGCGCTGGGTGACAAGGTAAAAGATGTGCGTGTCAGCCAGCGGCTGACGACTTCACCCTCGTGCCTGGTTGCGGATGCGCATGATATCGGCGCCAACCTTGAGCGCCTGCTAAAGGCGGCAGGACAGTCTGTGGGCAATACTCAGCCGGTGTTGGAGATTAATCCGGACCACCCGTTGGTGGCCCGGATCAAGGATGAAGTAGACGCTGGTGTATTTGCGGACTGGGCGCATATTCTGTTTGACCAGGCCGTGCTCAGTGAGGGTGGTCAGCTTGACGATTCAGCCAGTTTTGTACAGCGGTTGAACAATATGCTGTTAAAGCTGAGCGCCTAATCGGCATGTCCAACAGCTTAGCCTATATCTTTTTCATTAAAAGCGGTCGCGTTCGCGGCGCTCGCAAGGAGCCTCTTTAATGCTGTAGCTGCCGCTGCCGTAAGTCATGATATAAAGCATGCCGCCCATGATGGCGACATTTTTCAGGAAGCTGTTCATCTGTTCCGGGTCTGCCCAGAACGGATGGAACAATAACGTCACTGGGATGAGGAACAGGAAAAGGGCCACCGCCGCCCAGCGCGCATAAAGACCAAAGGCGATCATTAAACCGCCACCCAACTCAATGGCTATGGTAAGCGCCAAAAATATTTCCGTCATGGGAATGCCCTTGCTGGCCATAAAACCCAAGGTGCCGTCCCAACCGTTAATTTTATTAAAGCCTGAGAGAATAAAAATGAGCGACAATAAAATGCGCCCCGTTACCGGACCATAATCTTTTATCAGATTGCACGCACTCATGATGTACTCTCCTTTTTTAGATTTATCTATCGATTTCTTGTCAGCTTCAATCAGTATACGAATATTATCTCCGCCGATCAGCGGGAAACCAAAGCTTTTGTGGGGCGAGCATTTACCCAACCATATACTATCAGCAATCGCTTTTTTACCCTATTTACGGTGCTCGAGCATATGGGGCATGCGTGCGGCATATTGCGCCGTCGCCTCGGCAGAGAAGTAATAGGCGCGCGCCTTATCCGGTTCGCCGGCTTGTTTGGCGGCCTCAGCCTTGGCCTGTAGTTCCTTCGAAATGGTCGCCATTTCGGTCATCAGTTTGCCCTCGCTTGGGTATTTTTTAAACAGGCCCTCGCCCTCGTGTTCCTGATATTCGCCTTCAGCCCAAGCCTGCATTGCGGAGACGTTTTCCGCTATCTTGGCATCGGCATCCCGCCCGGCATAACTCAACGCCATCCCTTCCTCTTCGGCAAACGCCGGGCTCAGGTTCGCGCCGACCACACTGCTCAACAACGCCACGGCTAACGCTATACGCTTCATATCGATACCCTTGGGTTAGTATAAGTTGACGACGAGGGGGCAAAAAGAGGGGCGCAACAGCGCCCCGTAACAGGAGATAGAGAGTAACAACATTAAAGCTAAGCTTATGACCAGCAAGGAACACGCCAACCTCGCCACTGGAAACAAGTATACACATAAATCTTAATGAAAACCATTATCATCTGGTATTATTTTAGCACCTGGGGATGGCTGTTTCTACCCAAGCGGTGCTGTACGACTCTCCTGCAACTTCAAAATTCATACTTGATGCCGGCCTGGATCAGGCGCGGGCTGCCGGGCAGGATACCGCGCGTGCGATCCACGATGTACTCCTTGTCGGCCAGGTTTTTCACCGTCAGGAACACCGTGGTGCGCTCCGGCTTAAAGTGGTAGTTCAACGTTGCGTTCCAGATCGTGTAGTCCGAGATCAACCCCTTCTGGCCGTCGGCCGTGGGCGCCACGGTGCCGGCGAAGTCGCTGAACTGCTCGCTTACGTACACCGCTTCCAGTTGCGCATCCAGCCCCCCTACCGCGTAGCCGAGCGCCGCCGTCAGCAGATGCTTGGGCGCGTAGGGCAGGCGATTGCCGGACGCGCTGCCGGAAACGATCGCGCCGCCGACCACTCGCGTGAAGGGGGTGGTCTGTTCCGCTGTGGGCAGCCAGGTGTAGGCCCCGCGCAGATACATGCCGGCGGGCAGATCCGCTTTCCCGGAGAGTTCGAGCCCTTGGTACAGGGTCTCGCCCTGAGCGAGCGGCGTGCTGCCGCCAGCGATGGAGCCGACCGCGATCTGGCGCGAGAAGTCGTTGCGGAACAGTGTGGCTTGGAGGCTCGTCTGGTCCGTCGGTTCGGCGCGCAAGCCAAGTTCCCAGTTGGTGGACAGTTCGGCCTCGACATCGGTGCTGGCGCCGCTGCCGCCGATGATGTCCTCGGTGCGCGGTGGCGCGAAACCGCGGTGCACGCCGGCGAACACGGTCAGCGCCTTGCTGGGGCTGTATGTGCCGCCGAGGCTGGGGATCCACTGACCGAGCGTATCGCTGCCGGTCACCCCTGTCTGGTTGTTGGTGCGCGAGCTGTCAATATATTCAAACCGCAGGCCGGGCGTCAGCGTCCAGTCGCCGAGCAGGAAGCGGTTCTGCGCGAACACCGAGTAGGCATCGGTCTCACGCAGATTGTCCTCCGCTATGGTTCCGGTGCGGGCGGAGGGTGATGTGCCGTTCACCTGCTTACGCTTCTGCTCCTCGAAGTGCGCCTTGAACCCGGCCTCCAGTTCGCTCGCGACGCCAAAGGCGTTGTGGGAGAGCTTGAGACGCGGTTCGATGCCCCAGGTATCATACTTGCGCAGCCGTCCCTGTACCGAGTTGCAGGTGTCGGGGTTGACCGAGGAGCCCGCCAGCCGCGCGGCGGTGAACTCCGCACCACATTGCGTGTCAGTGGTGGTACTGGACTGACGCCACCAGTCACGGTCGAAGTAGGATCTATAAAGATTCGTCGTCAGAACGGCATTGTCATTAAAAACCCATTCATGGGTCGCGGAAGCCCCGTAACGTTCGATGTCGAACTTGTCATTCTTGAACGGGTTGTAACGCGCGCCGAAGTTGCGGAACTCGGCCTCGGTGATGCCGCTGTAGGTGATGGTGGAATCCTCGGTGAAGACGTTGGCACGGACGGTGAGCGCCTGGCTGGCGCCGAGTCCGAAAACCGCCTTGTAATTGAGATCATTGATCCCGCTGTTGACGTTGTCGCGCGCACCGTCGCCCTGCTTGCGCGTGTAGTCAAGCAGCATACCGTTGCCGCCCAGCTGCAGCTTGCCGTTGAAGTAGTCGCGATTGCCGGCGGTGGCGGAGACGAAGCCGCCGAACTTCTGCGGCGGCAGCGGCGTGATGTAGTTGATGACGCCGCCGATGGTCTGCGGTCCGAACAAAATCTGCCCCGCACCCTTCAACACCTCAATACGCTCGAAGCGGTCAATCGGCGGATGGTAGTAGCTGGCATTGTCGCCGTAGGGCGCGTAGGAAAGCGGAATGCCGTCCTCGAGCAGCGTGACCTTGGTCGAACGCGTCGGATTCAGGCCGCGGATGCCGATGTTGGGACGTAACCCGAAACCCTCTTCGTCGCGCACGTTGATTCCCGGCAGCTTGCGCAGCGCCTCACTGGTAGTGAAAACCCGGCTCGTTTCCAGTGTTTGCTTGTCCAGTATCTCACCGGAACCGGGGATGTGCTCCAGCGCTTCCGGCGTGCCGATGACCTCCACCGTGGGTGCCTTGACGGAGGTTTCCTCTTCTTGCGCAACCGCTGCCGCCCCAGGCCAAGTCAACGCTATCAAAACCGCGGTGTTGATTTTTTTCTTTGAAAACACGCTTTTTCTCCTCATCCCGTTCACACACCCATAAACAATGGCCGCCTCAAGCGGCCCTCTAAATACCGGATGAGGATAATAAACTTAATGAGAATGATTTACAATAGCATTTGTTTGAGTCAGTAGACTCACGGGGGCTACAAAGGTTTTGACCGTTGCTACGGCCGGTACAGCGTCAAAATCAGCGCCGGATGTGACGATGGATATACATTCAGCGGGTTACGCTTCTTCGCGTTAAAAAAGATAATAATTTTGCAGGCGCATCCTATGCACAATTAGGCTGGATCGCAGGCGTCCCGCCTGCATGCGGGCAGGATGCCCGCGCTCCAATATTTCGCTTTTTTTGCAAAATGGAATAAGTTAAGAAAGCTCGGATCAAGTCCGCTCGAAGGACGCGCAACGCGCCGGGTGCCGGGCCTAGCGCTGAAGGCGGTAAGCGACCGGAATAGTAAGCGTCGCCTGTTGCCAGGAGGGGTTTTGTTCCAGTTTCAGCGGCGTGGAGGCGCGCAGCACTTTCAGGGCGTCCTGATCGAGTGTTTCGTGTCCCGAACTTTTCACTATCTCTGCATGCAGCAGGTGGCCGTCGGCGCCGATAACGGCCTTGATCAGCACCTCCCCCTCCCAACCGTTGCGCTTGGCAAGATAGGGGTAACGCTTCAGCGCCTCCATCTGACGCCACAACAGATCCGCCAGTGCGCCGGTATCGACAACAGCGGACGGGGGTGGCGCCTCCGGCTCGCTCGGCTGTACCTGTTCCATGACGGGAGCAGCAGGCTCAACGGCTGGTTGCTGAACCGGGGCGGCGGCCTCGGTCACGGCAGGTACGTCAGGCGCGGCCTGCCGGGTCACCACCGGATCGGGCGCAACAGGGCGGCGGGGGCGCGGAACGGGGGGGGGCGCCTCCGGCTCGCTAGGCTCCGCCTGTTCCATGATAGGAGCAACAGGTTCAACGGTTGGTTGCTGAACCGGGGCGGCGGCCTCGGTCATGGGGGGCGGCACAGCCGGTTGCACCTGCGCTACAGGCGGGGCGGCGGGCAGGAACGCCACATCCCAGCGAAACGGCTCCGGCAGCAGCGGTTTTTCAGAGCCCATGATGGCGAGCAGAAGCAGGCCGCCGAGCACGCCGTGCAGCACCAGCGACGTGCTCCAGCCAGCCAGTCGTCCAGCGCTGTAATTGGCGCTGTAATTCTCCAACATGATCGCGCTCACCATGGCACTCATAGGCGCTCCACTTCCAGGCTGACCCGTGTAAAGCCGGCGTCTTTAACAGTATCCACCAG
>JBDSOT010000174.1:0-25130 GCA_039914705.1 Gammaproteobacteria bacterium
ACGCCGGCACCGACGGTGCGGCCGCCCTCGCGGATGGCGAATCTCAGGCCTTCTTCCATGGCGATGGGGTTGATCAGGGTGACGGTCATCTTGACGTTGTCGCCGGGCATGACCATTTCGATGCCGGCCGCCAGTTCGCAGGCCCCGGTGACGTCGGTGGTTCGGAAGTAGAACTGCGGACGGTAGCCCTGGAAGAACGGGGTGTGACGCCCGCCTTCTTCTTTGGAGAGGATGTAAACCTCGGCCTCGAATTTGGTGTGGGGTTTGATGCTGCCGGGCTTGCATAATACCTGGCCGCGCTCGACGTCTTCGCGCTTGGTGCCTCTGAGTAATACGCCGACGTTGTCGCCGGCCTGGCCGTTGTCGAGCAGCTTTCTAAACATTTCAACGCCGGTGCAGGTGGTCTTTTGGTTGGGTTTGATGCCGACGATCTCGATTTCGTCGCCCACTTTGACGATGCCGCGCTCAATACGGCCGGTGACGACGGTGCCGCGCCCGGAGATGGAGAAGACGTCTTCGACGGGCATGAGGAAGGCACCGTCGATGGGGCGCTCGGGCTGGGGTATGTAGCTGTCGATGGCCTCAACCAGTTTGACGATGGAGGCGACGCCGATGTCGCTGGTGTCGCCTTCGAGGGCCTTGAGGGCGCTGCCGATGATGATGGGGGTGTCGTCGCCGGGGAATTGGTAGTAGCTGAGCAGTTCGCGCACTTCCATCTCGACCAGCTCTAAGAGTTCGGCGTCGTCGACCATGTCGGCCTTGTTTAGGTAGACGACCATGTGCGGTACGCCGACCTGGCGGGCCAACAGGATGTGCTCGCGGGTCTGGGGCATGGGGCCGTCGGCGGCGGATACGACTAATATGGCGCCGTCCATCTGGGCGGCACCGGTGATCATGTTTTTGACGTAGTCGGCATGCCCCGGACAGTCGACGTGGGCGTAGTGACGCTTGGCGCTCTGATATTCAACGTGGGCGGTGGCGATGGTGATGCCGCGCGCGCGCTCTTCGGGGGCGGCGTCGATCTGGTCGTAGGCCTTGAATTCACCACCGTGCAGGCCGGCCATGACCTTGGTCAGGGCCGCCGTTAACGTGGTCTTGCCGTGATCGACGTGACCGATCGTGCCGACGTTTAAATGCGGCTTGGTGCGCTCAAATTTTGCCTTGGACATCGGAACTCCCCAGTATAAATCGCGATTGCGTTTAACAAATTGATGACAACCTACAGCCCACCCGCCACTTTAGGTACAGGACATATATGGAGCCCATAACCGGATTCGAACCGGTGACCTCTTCCTTACCAAGGAAGTGCTCTACCGACTGAGCTATATGGGCATGATCAGTATCACTGCCACCTTCCCTGCAACCCGCAGCTCAGACTACAGTCGCCCACTCATCCGGTAGTTGGAGCGGGTGAAGGGAATCGAACCCTCGTCGTAAGCTTGGAAGGCTTCTGCTCTACCATTGAGCTACACCCGCCTATATACAGGTACAGACGGTATCGGATCGCGACCTCGCCTCTCCGCGCTCCTGGTGGAGGGGGGAGGATTCGAACCTCCGAAGGCTGAGCCGTCAGATTTACAGTCTGATCCCTTTAACCGCTCGGGAACCCCTCCGCAAGCATAAGCCGCGCATTTTGATTGATATAAGGAATTATGTCAACCGAGAAATGTCAAGCCAAGTGCGGTTTAGATGCTGGCTAAGCTTGAAATTTTTACAGTCCACCCGGGAATAACGCAAGGTCTGATGTTCGGGGGCCAGCCTTGTACAAGAATATCCTTCGTTGCACTGAGAACCCGGCCTCACCTTGCCGAGGATGACGAGAATTGAAATGACTGATCCGCAATATGCGCTCCAAAAGGTTGGTCCCTCGACGAAGGTGCCGGCGTGACCTTGCAGAGTAGTTTCAGCTTGGGCGACTATAGCGAGATTAAAGGATGCTGCTAATATGGAAACCGTTGATATCAATTTTTTCATGTCACCTCTTGGGTAATTATTCCGTAATGGGACATTACTCGAGTAATCAAAGCTTTACATCACATCGCTAAGGACCCACTGAATAATGAAAATATGTGTTTTTGGTTGCGGCTATGTGGGCTTGGTAAGCGGGGCCTGTCTTGCCGAAATGGGTAATGATGTTTTATGCATCGATACCGATCCTGCGCGCATTGAGATGCTTAATAAGGGCGGCGTGCCCATTTACGAACCCGGACTCGAAAGCGTGTTGCATAAAAATGTACAGGCCGGGCGTTTGGCCTTTTCCACCGACGTCGCTGCGGGTGTGGCGCACGGCCTGTTTTTATTCATCGCTGTAGGCACCGCCCCGGATGAAGAAGGTCATGCTGACCTGCAACATGTGTTAGCCGTTGCGCGCAGCATCGGTGAACATATCAGTGAATACCGCGTCATCGTGGACAAGTCTACGGTTCCGGTAGGCACGGCCGATAAGGTGCGGCAAGCAGTTAACGAGTCATTAGGCAAGCGCGGCAAGGACGTGGAATTCGATGTCGTCTCCAATCCCGAGTTTCTCAAGGAAGGCGCTGCCATCGACGACTTCATGAAACCGGATCGCATTATCATCGGTGCCGAGAGTTCGCGCAGTATTGAATTGCTGCGCGCGCTCTACGCGCCGTTCAACCGCAGCCGCGACCGCGTGCTGATCATGGATGTGCGTTCTGCGGAGCTTACCAAGTATGCAGCGAACGCCATCCTCGCCACCAAGATCAGCTTCATGAACGAGCTTGCCAATATTGCAGACCGCGTCGGCGCGGACATTGAGCAGGTGCGTCTCGGCATAGGCTCTGATCCGCGCATCGGCTACCATTTTATTTATCCCGGTTGCGGATACGGCGGCTCGTGTTTCCCCAAAGACGTTCAAGCCCTGGAGCGCAGCGCCCACCAGGCCGGTTACGATGCCGAATTACTGCGCGCCGTGGAGGCCGTAAACCTTCGCCAGAAGCAGGTGCTGTTCGACAAGATTTCCGCCCATTACGCGGGCGCACTCGCGGGCAAAACCTTCGCACTGTGGGGGCTGGCCTTCAAACCTAACACGGACGATATGCGCTCTGCATCCAGCCGGACCTTGATGGAGGCACTGTGGGACGCGGGTGCAAAGGTGCGCGCCTACGATCCGCAGGCCATGCCTGAGGCCCGGCGTATCTATGGTGAGCGCGCGGATCTTACGCTATGCACCGATGCGCGCAGTGCGACGCAAAATGCCGATGCACTGGTGCTGGTAACGGAATGGAACACCTTTCGCAGTCCGAATCTTGCCAGGCTTAAGGCCAGCCTGAGGCAACCCATTATTTTCGATGGCCGCAATCTTTACGATCCGCAAACCATGGCGCGCGAGGGCTTTATTTATTATGCGATTGGGCGCGGACAGCCCAAGGCGGAAAAGACGGCTGCCGGTCTCAATGAACAGCGCGGTATCCAGTAGCATGAAGATTCTGGTGACCGGCGCGGCCGGATTTATCGGCAGCGCCCTTGCGCTGCGTCTGCTGGAGCGCGGCGATCAGGTCTGCGGTCTGGATAATCTAAATGACTACTACGATGTTAATCTCAAACTCGCCCGTCTCCAGCGTTGTGAGACGCAGCCGGGTTTCACTGGCGTGCGCGCAGACCTGCAAGACCATGCGACCATCATGGCCCTGTTTGCGGATTTCAAACCCGAACGCGTAGTCAACCTGGCCGCCCAGGCAGGGGTGCGCTACTCACTGAAAAATCCGCAGGCATATATCGACTCCAATATCACCGGCTTTCTGAATATCCTGGAGGCCTGCCGTCAGCATCCGGTAGACCATCTCGTGTATGCCTCCAGCAGTTCGGTTTACGGGGCCAACACCAAAATGCCGTTCTCGGTGCGCGACAAGGCAGATCACCCGGTCAGCCTGTACGGTGCCAGCAAAAAGGCCAACGAATTGATGGCGCATACCTATAGCCACTTGTTCAAGATACCCAGTACCGGCCTGCGCTTTTTTACCGTGTACGGCCCCTGGGGGCGGCCGGACATGGCCTTGTTTGACTTCACCCGCAAAATTCTCGCCGGTGACGCGATTGATATTTATAACCACGGCAATCATCGGCGCGACTTCACGTATATCGACGACATCGTGGAAGGCGTGGTGCGCGTGATCGACAGGGTTCCTGAACCCGCTCATGGCAAAAATGAAGCAACGGATGCCGCACCTTATTGTCTTTATAACATCGGCAATAACCGGCCCGTAGAATTATTGCGGTTTATCGAAGTGCTGGAAGAGTGCCTGGGCAAAAAGGCCATAAAGAACATGCTACCGATGCAGGCCGGCGATGTGTTGGCGACTTATGCCGATGTGGATGATTTGACGCGTGATGTGGGTTACCAGCCCAGCACAACTATCGAGCAAGGTATTGCGCAGTTTGTTACTTGGTATAGAGATTACTACCACGTTTAAATTTTACTAACCCGCAGGCACGGGCGACAGATCAATAAATCTTACCAGAGGTGTTCCCGTTTCAGCGGCGAAATACTGCGCCAGTATCGGCAGTAGTTGCTTAAGTGTATCGACTAATTTCCACGGCGGATTGATGAGTATCAACCCGCTGCCATTCAGGCGTTGCTCAACGTCAGTCGGCAGCGTGGTAAATTCCACGGCCCAAGCCTGACTTGCCAAGCCTTGGATTGCGCTGTGCAGCCGTTCAATCGAACGCCGCTCCTTAACCGGATACCACGCCATATAAATCCCGTTGCGCCAATGCCGGAGGCTGAGCGCAAGCGCAAGTGCAACATTGTCAAAATCATCGGGTTGTTCATAGGGCGGGTCGATCAGCAGCAAACCGCGATTCTCCGGCGGTGGCACAAAGGCCTTGAGCGTCTGCCAGGCGTTGTTGCGGTGCACGGCGGCGTTTTTAACACCTGCCAAATTGAGTTTTAGCGCCGCATAATCCTGCGGGTGCAACTCAAAAAATACCGCATGGTCCTGGAGGCGCAGAAACTCGCTGATAATTAGCGGCGAGCCGGGATAACGGCTCAGCCGTCCCTGGTTGTTAAATTTTTCGATAACAGACAGGTAATCGGCTAAGGCCGGCCACTGTTGACGCAGCGGCCATAATAAACCGATGCCCTGCTGATACTCACCGGGCACCTCCAGCTTATAAAGACCGCTGCCGGCATGCGTATCAATGACGCGAAACGGCGCATCTTTAGCCCGTAAGGAACCGAGAATCTTCGTCAGAACAAGGTGTTTAAAGACGTCGGCAATGCCGCCCGCGTGGAAGCTGTGACGGTAGTTCAACGAGTTGTGCCATATCCATTCATGGCCCGTAGTGTACACGGTCGATGAATCATTCAAGCTTTAAATAACCTGGCTTAATCACTTGCGGAATAACTATCCCGGAAATCCATCCTACAATAGCTATGTGGCAGTGCTTATGTCGCTATGGGTAGTTATTTGAGCACAACAAACAGCAACAGAAAATTTAGAAACAGTGATACGATAAACAGCGCTTTCCAGTATTCAGGGTGGATGCGCTCAAGTAAAGGTGCTTTGCGTTGCGGTGGGGTGTGTTGCGAAGGGGATGCGAGCGCCGCAGCAAAATCGGCGGCGTGAGGATAGCGTTGATGGGGGTCGGGCGCGCAGGCCTTTCTGAGTATTCCAGACAGCCAGGGCGGCACATCAGGGTTGTAGCGCTCCGGTGGAATGAAGTGGTTGTAGGAAGGATGGGTGAAGGGTTCGATTTCACCGTAGGGATATTTGCCGGTGAGCATTTCATATAGGGCCACAGCAGCGGAATATACGTCAGCGCACTCATCCGCCTCCATGCCGGAAATGATTTCCGGTGCCATATAGCTTGGCGTACCGATCGGCGCGGCGCTTGCTTCCTGCCGGTTCATGCGCTCGATGCGGCTCACGCCGAGGTCGATTATGCGCAGATGATTATCTTCATCGATCAGCATATTTTCCGGCTTCACATCGCGATGGATGACGCCCTTGCGATGCAGATGATCAAGGCCCATCAGAATCTGCTGCGCGAAGGCCAGGCTTTCCTGCACGGATAATCCCTTCTTTTTCTTGATGCGCGCAGCCAGCGTTTCGCCTTTGTAAAAGGCCATTGAAGAATATAAAGCCGTGCGCCGTCCGGGACGTGGCGGCAATATTTTTGCGATATAGGGGCTGTCGATACGCCGGCCTATCCACTCTTCGCGCAAAAAATAACCGACGAACACAGCATCATCCGCGTGACGCGGATTGGGAAACTTCAGCACTACGATCTCGCGGCTTTCTTCATCCAGCACCTTGAACAGGCTCGACATGCGGCCCGCATGCAGGCGTTCTCCGATCAAATAATTATCGACCCTATCGCCCTTCACCGGCAGCGGCCCGATGGGCAAGGCGCCGATGTCCGCACCGTAATCCGCCATGTTCTCTGCGGGTAGTTGCAGCACGCGCACTACGCAGGCGCTGGCATTGTCGTTGCTGCCCCCTTCCAGCGCCCGCTGCGTCAGGAGTTCGGCAATCTCCTGCGCACTGCCCTGCTCAAGCCAGCTAATGAACATAGGAATATCGAGCACCTCGTGCACGCCGTCGCTGGTGATGAGAAATAAATCACCCTCGCTGATCTCGCCGCTCGCAATATCCGTGTTGAGCAGCGCATCAAGGCCGCAGGCGCGCATGATCACTGGCCCAATACCGGCGTACACGCGCGCATGATCACGCGTCAATTGTTGCAGGTCACTGTCACGGTAAAGCCAGATGCGCGTATCGCCGGCATGCGCCACGGCCCAGCGCCGCTGGCGCAACACCAGCGCCGCCAATGTAGTCGCGCGCCCGGCAGGCTCCTCATCCAGCACCGCCTGATTGGCTGCATCGAAGCAATCCTTGAGCGTGCGCTCCAGGCCCCAGGTTTCGGGGCTGGCGTAGTAGCTGTCACGCAAGGCCTCTATTGCTCGCGCAGATGCCTCCAGCCCGCCGGGCAACCCACCAACACCGTCGGCCACGGCAAGCAGCGCGCCGTATTCGAGGTATTGCCCGGTACTCGGCGTGATGACCAGGCAACTATCTTCGTTGCTTTTACGCTTTCCTTGCAGCGAGGAAAAGCCGGCATCTAATACGAGTGGCACGTTAAACCTTCGCGGTGGTCACGTTCGACGCACCCCAAGTGGTACGCCAACGTGTCTTCACCAACACAAGGCCGACAAGGCCAAACACCGCAAGGCCCGCGAACAACCAGAAGCCCAGCGCAAAATCGCCGGTCATACCTTGCGACCAGCCCAGCGCCTTGGCCAGAAAGAAACCGCCGATGCCACCCGCGGCACCCACGAGTCCGGTGACGATGCCCATCTCGCGGCGGAAACGCAACGGCACCAACTGGAACACAGAACCGTTGCCCATGCCCAGCGCCATTGCACCGATAAAGAAAATGGCGACCGCCATCCAGGCAATGCCGGGTAATTCAAACAATCCCCAACCACCGACTTTCGATGAAGCCATAATCAGTGCATTGGGCACTGGGCCTTCCGGCAACAACCCAACAATCACATAGCACAGCGCAACAATACTGAGCAAAATCTGTAAGGCCTTGATGCCGCCAATGCGATCCGCCATCCAGCCGCCGACCGGGCGAAACATGGAGCCTGCCGCGACCACCGCAGCAACCATCATGCCCGCCGCGATGCCGGAGGCGTGATACCAAGTCGTAAAATACAGGGGCAAGGCGTTGCCGAGGCCGACAAAGCCGCCGAAGGTAATCGAGTAGAAAAACATGAACCACCAGGTATCGCTGTCGCTTAACACGATTGCATAATTTTTCAGCGTGACCGGCGCGCGCTTGTCCGGGGCGTCCTTGGCCAGCCAGCTGTAGATGATAAATACTATGATGACGGGTATCAGCAGAAAGCCAAATACGGATTGCCAGCCATAACTCTCTGCAAGCCAGGGCACCAACAGAGAATCGAACACCACACCGACGTTTCCCGCCCCGGCAATGCCCAGCACGATGCCCTGGTATTCCGGCGGGTACCAGCGGCTCGCCTGCGGAATCGCAACGGCAAAGCTTGCCCCGGCAAAGCCGAGAACCACGCCAAGCAATTCCACCTCGAGCTTGGAATGCAGCCCGAAGATCCAGGCGTAAAACAGACCGAGCATGACGATAACCTGCCCCAGTTGGCCGGCACGCTTGGGGCCGATGTGATCGGCCAGCATACCCATGGGCACGCGCAGCAACGCGCC
Source organism: Gammaproteobacteria bacterium (assembly GCA_039914705.1). Classification (GTDB taxonomy): domain Bacteria; phylum Pseudomonadota; class Gammaproteobacteria; order SURF-13; family SURF-13; genus JBDSTW01. The sequence goes on from JBDSOT010000174.1 coordinate 8,205, forward strand.
GAATAAAATGGGAATGGCGACCAGACCGAATTTTTCTTCGACGGTCAGACCGAGGTCTTGCGTTAGATAAAGTGACAGCGGCCCGAGCACGACCCAGACCATAAAGCTCACGTCAAAGTATAAAAACGCCGAGAGCAGCGTCGGCCAGTGACCGGCTTTGATAAATTTTTGTAATTTCATGTGTCCGTTCCTTAACTGCGTATGGCTTATAAATAATTATTACCGGCGTAATTACCGACGCTGACGTAACAGTATTGCTTCTGCGCGCGCGCCGAGATAGACATACAGGCCCAGACTGAGCAATAGTCCCACCGCCGTCAGCATCATCCATACGCCCTGTGGTGTCTCCACGCCATCGCTTAGGGCACCTTTGAACATCAGCATCAGCGCCTCAATGGACACTGCAATCAGGATGGCGGCGATGAAGCGCGTGATGGTGCGCCGCGTTGAGCTGTGGCGCAGGATGTCTTTCTGCATCAATACCTCCTCTTCCAGAATAGTCTTGCCCAAATCAAAAATGGCGAGCGCTAATGTCAGAAAAATGATGACACCGAAGGGTTTGAGTTGTACAGCCTGAGTGTCATGCTTTACCTGAAAAAGCGAGATAATGTCACTGAAGGCTGAATACAACAACACTGCCACTACGCTGAACAGACCGATCACAATCAGCACATAAATGAATTTAAATAGCGGTTGAAATCTGCTTCGCGAACTGTCCCCCATGAGAAATGCGATGGCCTTGGCCAAATCAACATCAAGCACCAGATACCCTATGGTTCGTGTGTGGCTGTCAAAGATTTTAATCACGGCCGTGATACACAAGGTTCTGCTGGCGTTAGATAAATAAGGATCGGTGACAGTGATCTGACTGTTGGCGCGCGCCAGGATAAAATAAGGCCGCTGGCTGCGATCCTTGCGCTTGCCGTCCTCGATTCCATGCTTCCAATAGGGGCTGGTGATGCTGTCACTGATTTGCATACCGCTTTCATCAAGAATATAGAGCAGGTCAACAAAACGGTAGAGTTTCGCAAGTGACTGCATCGCCTTGTGTTGCGCCACAGGGTCTTCCATCAGGCGCGATTCCGCAATGCCGGTCAGGATGGAAGCCACCATGTCCTGCACGCCTGCGCGATGTTCGTGATAGCGCTCGATGACATTAATGTAGTTCATGAATGTAATTTCTGTTCAAGAAGCAGGACTTCATCCGGGCAGGCGCTGTCGTTCAAGAATTTTTAACTTAAACGGCACTTAACGCAACCTGTCCTTATATTTTTCTTCGAGAGCAAGAATATGTTTCTCTTCCTCAATCATCTTGCCAGCCTGTTCCTTTTCTACAGCGGGCATCGCTGTAATTAATTGATCTCCCCGTTTTACAAGCTTCCTTATTTGCACTATATGAGACTGAAATATATCAATCTCTGATCCCTCGGCCACCAGCAAGACTTCATCCAGGTAGGCGCTGTCATTCAATAGTTTCTTGAAACTGAGCCTTTCCCCTATCTCTTTGTAAAAAACAGTAATAAATAACCACAAGAGTCTTTTTAATTCATGCAAATCACTTTCATCCAGTCATATCTTCACCCCCTTGTTATAGCACTAATGATCGCACCAACAATGATTTCAGTTCGGGGATACACGAACCGCAATTGCTGCCGGCCTTGAGCGCTAGGCTGATGGCGGTGACCGAGGCGGGTTTGTCTTGCTGAATAAATTTAATCAGCGTGTTCAGGCCGACATTGAAACAGGCGCAGACCACAGGGCCTGCCTCGCTAGTGCCATTCATAGGTCTGCCCGCCAGCAGGCTAGCGCGCTCACTCGGCTGAAGCGCCGGCTGGGCGAATAACTCCATGAGCCAGGTGCGCGACGGCAGTACATAACCGGGCGCGATGAAGATGCAGCTTTCTAGGCTGTTGTTTACCAGACGCGCGCCGCGATAACGCCCCGCCGCATTATCCAGATATTCAATCCATTCGATTTTTTCCTGCCCGGTTTTGGGTGCGCACAGCAGTTCGCGCGCCCAAGCCGGCCAGTCCTGGGCGGACTGCTCTCCGGCCAACTCATAGCGCCAAAAGCCCTTGCCGATGGCGCGTGCCCAGTAGCTCGCCCCGGTCAATGACAACTGCCGGCGCGATAATAAAAAACCGTGCCAGCGTGCAAGATAAGGGGCAATTCGCACCGGGGTATGTTTGGATTCGGGTTGGCCCGAAATCGGATCGACCACCGGATTCACGAGCGCATCAACGCGCCCCTGGCTGGCAAACTGATCGTTCCAGTGGAAGGGCACAAACACGCTGCCGCATCGCTGATCGGCGCTGAGCGCTGCGCGCGCAATCATCTCGCCCCAGCGGCTATGCAAGCGCACCAGCATGCCGTCCTGCACACCGAGCTGCGCCGCATCTTGCGGGTTCAATTGCGCCGTGGGTTCATAACTGTGCGCAGACAGGCGTGCTGATTTGCCGGTACGCGTGAGCGTATGCCAATGGTCGCGCATGCGTCCGCTGTTCAACACGAAGGGAAAATTATCATCGACGTCATATACCGGAGCGCGTGGTGTGATGGCGATAAACTGCGCCTTGCGCGTTGCCGTAAAAAAACGCCCATCGCTGAACATGCGCTTGGTTCCGGGTGCACCCGCCTGCGGCACCGGCCACTGAATGGGTTGCAGGTTTTCGTAGGCGGCCGCGTCTGCATCGCCCAGGCCGGCGATATTAAAATCGCGCGTCCCGTTATTTTCAAATCCGGACAAACGCGCATGTTCACTGAATACTTCGGCCACCGACGCATAACTGAAGCCGTCCGCATAACCCATGCGCTTCGCTACCTCGGCCAGTGCCCACCAGTCGGGGTGCGCCTCGCCTGGCTCGGCAAGAAACTTTCGCTGGCGTGATATGCGCCGCTCGGAATTGGTGACCGAGCCGTCTTTCTCGCCCCAGGCCAGCGCAGGCAATAGGACGTGCGCGAGGGCCGTGGTGTCGGTGTGACGCACGCAATCGGAGACCACGACCAGTTCGCATTTTGCCAGCGCCGCACGCACGCGATCAGCATCGGGCAGGCTCACCACGGGGTTGGTGGCGATGATCCACACCGCCTTGACCGTGCCGGCCTCGATGGCCTCGAACAGCTCCACGGCCTTGAGGCCGGGCTTGTCCGCAATCGTGGGCGATCTCCAGAAGCGTTGCACGCGGTCACGATGTTCGGGATTGGCAATATCCATGTGCGCTGCGAGATAATTCGCCATCCCGCCTACCTCGCGCCCGCCCATCGCATTGGGCTGGCCCGTAAATGAAAACGGCCCCATACCGGGACGTCCGATACGGCCTGTCAACAGGTGGCAGTTGATGATGGCATTGACCTTGTCCGTGCCGCTTGAGGATTGATTGATGCCCTGCGAATAAACCGTGATGGATTTTTCCGTACACGCAAACAAGCGAAAGAATTGCTCGACAGCCTCTTCGTCGAGTTCGCAATCTTGCGCCACGCTGTGCACGGACGGCGCGCTATTATTGGCGGCGTGCAGGGCCTGTGCCATGCCTTCTGTGCAGGTATCGACATAGAGATGATTTGTGTAATCATTCCGGGCTAAATAACTGAGCAGACCGTTGAACAGCACGGCATCGGTACCCGGCCGCAGCGGCAGATGTAAATCAGCAATGGCGCACGTAGCCGTGCGGCGCGGGTCGATGACGACGATCTTGAGATCGGGATTTTCTTCTCGGGCCTGCGTAATGCGCTGAAACAGTACCGGGTGGCACCACGCGGCATTCGAGCCGACCAGTACGATCAGGTTGGCGCGCTCCAAATCCTCGTACGAACACGGCACTGTATCGCTGCCGAAGGCGCGCTTGTGACCGGCCACGCTCGACGCCATGCATAGCCGCGAATTGGTGTCGATATTGGCGGAGCCGATATAGCCCTTCATGAATTTATTGGCGATGTAATAATCTTCGGTGAGGCATTGCCCGGAGACATAAAAGGCTACGGCGTCGCGGCCGTGTTCGCGGATGATGCGTGCGAAACCATCGGCCACGGTGCTTAACGCGGTATCCCAGTCACAACGCGCACCGCGCACTTCGGGATAGAGCAGGCGTCCGTCCAGATCGAGCGTTTCACCTAATGCCGCGCCCTTCGAGCACAGCCGTCCGTAATTAGCCGGATGCGATTCGTCGCCGCGGATTTGTACGCCGTCCGCTCCCGGCGTTGCGATCACGCCGCAACCGACACCGCAGTACGGGCAGGTGGTGCGCACCTCCGGCAAGGGCTGGACGTTCACTGCTTAAATCACTCGGCCAGGACAACGCATCACGCCGCATTCGGCAGGAGTGAGACATACACCGTGTCGCCTTCGACCTTCACCGCATAACTGATCGCGCAGCCTTCGTCGGGCGCTACGGCCTTGCCGCAATCCAGCTCGATATTCCAGCCGTGCAGCGGACAGGCCACCTTGCGCCCGTAAACAATACCCTGCGACAGCGGGCCGCCGCGGTGCGGACACTTATCGCGCAGCGCAAATATTTCATCGTCGCCGGTGCGAAATACCGCGATATCGCCCTGCGTTGTCTTCAGCACGCGTGCACCTAGGCGCGGGATCGCGTCGATGCTGCACACCTCTATCCACTGCGACATGACGTCAGGCAATCTGTTTAATGGGGATATATTCATTTTTATGCGCTCCGGCGGCACGTTCTTCCCAGGGGTCTTGCACGAATTTTTGCGAATCGAGAAAACGCTCGTACAGCGCCTTGCGATTCGGCGCGTCATCGACGATTTTTTCCTTCACATAGGAAAGCCCAACGCGCTCGATCCAGTGTGAGGTGCGGTCGAGATAACGCGCCTCCTCGCGGTAAAGCTGCATGTACGCACCGGCGTATTCCAGCACCTCGTCTTCGGTGCTGACCTTGCAGAGCAGATCCGTCACACGTACCTTGATGCCGCCGTTGCCGCCCACGTGCAGTTCCCAACCGGAGTCGACCGCGACCACGCCGAAATCCTTGATCGTCGATTCGGCGCAGTTGCGCGGGCAACCGCTCACGGCCATCTTCACCTTGTGCGGCGTCCACGAACCCCAGGTCATCTTTTCCAGCTTGATGCCCATGGTGGTGGAATCCTGCGTGCCGAAGCGACACCACTCCTTGCCGACGCAGGTCTTCACCGTACGCAGCGCCTTGGCGTAGGCGTGTCCCGACACCAGACCGCCCTTATTCAAATCCGCCCACACGGCCGGCAGGTCTTCTTTTTTCACGCCGAGCAGATCGATGCGCTGTCCACCGGTGACCTTCATTGTGGGGATGCTGAATTTATCGGCGACATCGGCAATCGTGCGCAACTCGCCCGCGTTGGTCAGCCCGCCCCACATGCGCGGTACGACCGAATAGGTGCCATCCTTCTGGATGTTGGCATGCGCACGCTCATTGATAAAACGCGACTGGTAATCATCGTGCGCCTCGTGCGGCCAGGCACAGATCAGATAATAATTCAGCGCCGGGCGGCACCTCGCGCAACCGTCGGGCGTGCGCCACTTCAAATATTTCATCACGGCAGGGATGCTGGTTAAATGCTGGGCACGAATAATCTTGCGCACCTCGTCGTGCGGGTAATCGGTGCACGGACACATGGGTTTTATCTCCGGCGCGGCGGAATAATCGCCGCCCACGGTAGAGGCCAGGATCTGCTCGACCAGGCCGGTGCACGAACCGCACGACGACGAGGCCTTGGTGTGGGCGCGCACCTCATCGACGGTAAACAAGCCCTTCTGGGTAATCGCCTTAACAATGGTGCCCTTACACACGCCGTTGCAGCCGCATACCTCCATATCGTCGCTCATCTGCGAGGCGCGCGATTCTCCGCCGCGTCCGGAGTCGCCCAGGTGGGCCTGGCCGAACATCAGATGTTCGCGGATATCCGTGACGTTCGCGCTCTCGCGCATCAACTGAAAATACCAGGCGCCATCGCCGGTATCGCCGTACATCACGGCGCCCTGGATGCGGTTATCCTTGAGCACGATCTTTTTATACACGCCGCGCGCGGCATCCTGCAGGATAATGTCTTCGGTCGTGTCGTCGCCGGTAAAATTGCCTGCGGAAAAGACATCGATGCCGGTCACCTTGAGCTTGGTCGATGTCACCGAACCCTGATAGCGCCCGTAGCCGATCTGGGCGAGATGATTGGCGCACACCTTGCCCATCTCGAACAAGGGCGCGACCAGGCCGTAACTATTGCCGCGATGCTGCACGCACTCGCCCACCGCGTATATACGGGGATCGTAGGTCTGCATGGTGTCGCTAACCACGATGCCGCGCTCGCAATAAATGCCTGATTGCTTCGCAAGTGCGATATTAGGGCGAATGCCGACCGCCATGACCACGAGATCGGCGGTGATCTCACGGCCGTCCTTGAAGCGCACGCCCTGCACACGCTTCTTGCCGATGATCTCCTCCGTCACCGCGCTCATTAAAAACTCCAGGCCGCGTTCAACCAGAGATTTCTTCAGCATCTTCCCCGCAATAGAGTCGAGCTGGCGTTCCATGAGCGTGTCGTTGAGATGCACCACGGTCACCTTCATGCCCTGCATCATCAAGCCGTTCGCCGCCTCCAGCCCGAGCAGTCCGCCCCCGATCACAATCGCGTGGCGAAATTGTTTTGCCGCCTCGAGCATCGAGTCGACATCGCGGATATCTCGGAAGGTAACTACACCGGGCAGGTCATTCCCGGGAACCGGGATGATGAACGGGTCAGACCCGGTGGCGAGCAGCAGGCGGTCGTAATTTTCTGTTGTACCGTCTTCCGCAATGACCAGGCGCTTACTGCGCTCGATCTTCACGACCTTTTTTCCCTTGTGCAGCGTGACATGGTTATCGGCATACCACTGCTCATCATTGAGCATGATCTCGTCGATGGACTTCTCACCGGCGAGCACCGGCGACAATAAAATCCGATTGTAATTACCGTAAGCCTCGGCCCCGAACACGGTGAGTTCGTACAACTCCGGGGCGAGCGCGATCAGCTCTTCAAGCGTGCGCATCCCGGCCATGCCATTGCCGATGAGGACGAGTTTTTCTTTCATGCTAAAGCCTTTTAAACGAGTTAGTGATTGTTTCCAAAGTGTCTAAAGCAATATGTGGGCCATAACATTTTAATAATTATCTTATTGATTTATAGATACTATTTTTTAAAATATCTGCTTTAAAACTAATTTCACAGGAGTGCCAGCTATATATGCACCACAATCAATCATTACTCACCGGCGACTCACTTAATTGGTGCAGAAATTCCCGTTCCCCTGTCTCCTTGTTAGCCGGAAAAACATTTGCATATATAGATGCAATCAGAGGAGTTCAGTAGAAATTATCGCTGGCATACAAATTGCGATTACTCAAATAAGGATTTTTTTAAGAGGCAATGCGATGCGCGTCATGCTGATAGGGGACGAGTCTGATCGGTTAACCACGCTAATGCAGGGTTTAGCTCAGGCCGGCTGTGTCATCGTAGGTCGGCTTTCTAATACGCAACGTCTACTGCCCCAGCTGTGCAAATCGAATGTCGATCTTATCGTCATCGAGATGGCGGCACCCGACCTTAGCACACTTGAACAGTTACGCCTCGTGAAGCAGAGGCGCCCGTGTCCGGTTGTCCTGTTTACGCGCTGCATGGAAACGCAGATGGCTATCGCCGCGCTCAAGGCAGGTGTTGATTCGTACATTGTGGAGGGTCTGGAAAAAGACCGGGTGAAGCCGATCATTGACGTAGCCATCGCGCGCTTTAAAGAAACCCAGGCACTGCACTGGGAGCTGGAAAAGTCCTATCTGGATAGGCAGGATCGCAAAACGATAGAGCGGGCCAAAGGCATACTGATGAAGCGTGCCAAGGTCGAGGAAGAGGTGGCTTGCAAAACCTTGCGCACGATGGCCATGAATCGCAACAAGCGTGTCGCCGATGTGGCCGAGAGCATTGTCATCGCGGAGAATTTTTTAATGAGGCAATAATTCTAGCAGAGATAATAAGCATCCCACGACGGGATAATCTTAAAAATAAATAAGTCAGCCACGGCCCTGCAATCGGACAACGGCGACTACTTACCCGGATCTATTCTCAAGGTAGGACGCTTTTTTTTGCTTTAAATTTTTGGAGATGACGATGAGCAATAAACAGCGTGATGAGCAACAAACTAGCGCCAATCCCGAGTCATTAGAGCCGGCAAGGCCGGAGGCCGATCAATCGCGGCGTGGATTTATCAAGACCAGTCTGCTGGGGCTGGGCGCGTTGGGCATCTATGGCATCATGCCGGCTGGACTCAGCAATCGTGTCTGGGCAGCGGGATCAGATGCGCCGGAAAAACCCGATCTTACCATCGGCTTCATCCCGCTCACCGATTGTGCAAGCGTAGTGATGGCGGGCGAGCTCGGCCTGTATAAAAAATACGGCCTCAACGTCACGGTTAGCAAGGAGGCCTCGTGGGCCGCAGTGCGCGACAAGCTGATATCCGGCGACCTGGATGCGGCGCATGTGCTGTACGGTCTGCTTTACGGTGTAAGTCTCGGCATCGCCGGCCATAAGCAAGACATGGCCGTGCTCATGGGTCTGAATCACAACGGACAGGCCATCACCTTATCCAATAGCCTCAAGGAAAAGGGCGCGATTGACGGCGCCAGCTTGAAAAAGCTCATCGACAGCGACAAGGGGAAAAAGGAATACACCTTCGCGCAGACCTTTCCCACCGGTACGCACGCCATGTGGCTTTATTACTGGTTGGGTGCCCACGGCATCAATCCGTTTACCGATGTGAAAAATATTGTTGTACCGCCGCCGCAGATGGTGGCCAATATGCGCGTCGGTAATATGGATGGCTACTGCGTAGGCGAACCGTGGAACGCACGCGCCATCTTCGACAAGATCGGCTTTACCGCCACCACCACACAGGGCATCTGGAAGGATCATCCCGAAAAGGTGTTGGGCACCACCCTGGAATTCGTCAAGGAAAATCCCAACACCACGCGCGCCATGATGAGCGCCGTGCTCGAGGCATCCAAATATCTCGACGTCATGAATAACCGTAGTAAGGTTGCCGGAATTATTTCCAGTAAATCATATGTCAATGCGCCGGAGGCCGTGATCGGAGATCGCATGGTCGGCAAATATGACGACGGCAATGGCAAGACCTGGAGCGATCCCGACTATATGAAGTTTTACAACGACGGTGAGGTGAATTTTCCTTACCTGTCGCACGGTGTGTGGTTCCTCACACAGTTCCGGCGCTGGGGCCTGCTGAAGGAAGACATCGATTATCTCGCCGTGGCGCAAAAGATCAATCAGGTCGATTTGTATACCTCGGTCGCCCAGTCGCTGGATATTCCGGTTCCAAGCAGTCCATTCAAGGTAGAGAAATTGTTCGACGGTGTCGAGTTCGATGCGGGCAAGGCCATCGAGTATGCGGGTTCATTCATGGTAAAGGTTTAGCGAGATGGCTTCAGCTATGAATTTAAAAATAGACAAACAGTCACCGGTAACGCCCATGCCGACACTCGTCACATCCCAACCGGTCATGGCTGAAATGCCGCATCAAGCTTCGTCTGACGCTTCACACGATACTGCCGTGGTGGATGAGTTGACCACATCTTATGCCTCATCAAAAAAAGTAAAATTCCCTGTCTTCAGTGAATTACTTGCCCACCTGATACCACCGCTATGCGGACTCGGTGTGTTCATTCTTCTCTGGGCAGTCGTGTCGCAGTACGCATCTTATCTGCCCAGCCCCGCCAAGACCTGGGTCTCGGCGCTGGAGGTTTTCGCTGATCCGTTTTACATAAAGGGACCTAACGATGTGGGTGTTGGCTGGCTGCTGCTGAAGTCTCTGGAACGTGTCGCGCTGGGTTTCGGACTCGCAGCCCTGGTTGGTATTCCATTGGGCTTTATGATTGGGCGTTTCAGTTTTATGAGCCGTGCGATGGCACCTATCATCGGTTTGCTGCGTCCGGTCTCGCCACTGGCCTGGCTGCCCATCGGGCTTGCGGTATTTCAGGCGGCCGATCCTTCATCCATCTTCGTCATTTTTATTACCTGCATCTGGCCGATGGTAATTAACACGGCACTCGGAGTGGCGAGCATCCCGCAGGATTATCTCAACGTGGCGCGCGTGCTGCGCCTCTCGGAATGGAAGGTGTTCACCAAGGTTCTGCTACCGGCCACATTACCTTTCATGATCACCGGCATGAAGCTGGCACTCGGCATCGCCTGGCTGGTCATCGTGGCTGCGGAGATGTTGACCGGCGGTGTCGGGATCGGTTTCTGGGTGTGGGACGAATGGAATAATTTGAACATGGAACACATCGTCATCGCGATTTTTATTGTCGGCATCGTCGGGCTTGTGCTGGAACAGGGCATGACGCTGATAGCCAACCGCTTCGATTACCGCAAACGCTAGGAGCCGGCATGCAATCATCCGCCCACAATCCACCGGCAGAAAGATTCCTCGACATCGACCACGTCAGCATGAGTTTTATTACGGTGAAGAAGTCCTCGCATGTCTTGTCGAACGTGAACATCAAAATTCGCCAGGGAGAATTCATCTCCATCATCGGTCATTCCGGCTGTGGCAAATCCACCGTGCTTAACCTGGTCGCGGGGCTGCTTACGCCAACTCGGGGAGCAGTGCTGTTAAAGGATCGCGAAATCAACGGTCCCGGCCCGGAACGCGCAGTGGTATTTCAGAATCACTCTCTGCTGCCGTGGCTGACCGTATTCGGCAATGTACACCTCGCTGTCGAACGGGTATTTGGCGACGCGGAGAATACGGCAAGTCTAGCCGACCGTACACGCAAGGTGATCGACCTGGTTGGGCTGAGCGCTGCGATACAAAAATATCCGCATGAACTCTCGGGTGGGATGAAACAACGTGTTGGCATAGCGCGTGCCCTTGCCATGGAGCCACAGGTATTGTTGCTCGACGAACCTTTCGGTGCGCTGGATGCGCTGACGCGCGCGCATCTGCAGGACGAGTTGATGCGCATCACCGCAGGCTCGGGCAATACCGTGCTGATGGTGACGCACGATGTCGATGAGGCGGTGCTGTTATCTGATCGCATTGTAATGATGACCAACGGTCCGGGGGCAACGGCCGGTGAAATCCTGAACATTGATCTGCCACGTCCGCGCGAACGCATGCAGTTAGTCGAAGATGCGCATTACGCACACTTGCGCGGCGAGGTATTGCGCTTTCTTTACCAACGTCATGCCGTACACGCCGCCTAGTTACAAAAATAATTTTCAGTCAAGCCAGCGATTGTATCTAACTAATCGGAGAAAATAAGGTGAATCAATTTAGCTTAAAGAATAAGTTTATAAATTCCAAAAAGCTGCACTTAACCAACACCTTGCTTTACATCGCCCTGTTGGGTATCGGCGCAATGTCGTCCGCCCAGGCTGCCTCCAATATCATCGAAGCAATTACCTACGGTCAGGCCTCCGGCCAACTGCGCTACCGTTTTGAACATCTCGATCAGGATGGGATCAACAAAGCTGCCAAGGCGTCGACGCTGCGCACCCAGTTGGGTTACACCACGGATAATTACCTGGGCTTCATTGCCTTTGCGCAACTCGAAAATGTAACGGTGATCGGCAATGAGTTGTACAACAATACGGAAAATGGGATGACACAATATCCCGTGGTTGCCGATCCCGATGGCACGGAGATCAACCAGGCTTGGCTGAGCTATGAGACGCCGTATAGCACAACCTTGAAGTACGGCAGACAAGGCATCAACCTGGATAATCAGCGCCTTGTCGGCACCGTGAACTTCCGTCAGAACGAACAGACCTTCGATGCCTTTTCGCTGGTGAATACCTCACTGCCCGATACCACTCTGTTCTATGCACACGTCAACAATGTGAATCGTATCTTCGGCAACGATCATCCTAACCCGCTACTGGCCAATACGCGCACGGACACCGATTTAATCAACCTCGGCTATAAAGGATTGGGCATCGGTACCCTCACAGGCTATGCCTATCTGCTTGATTTCGAGAAGTTACCGCTCGCGTCGCACAAGGATCTGGGGTTGCGTCTCGACGGAACCCGCAAACTTAAGGGCAATATGAAGCTGCTCTACACTGCGGAATATGCAAATCAAAGCGACTATGCGGACGGCGCGGATACCATTGATGCCGATTACGCCCTGGCGTCACTCGGCGTGGAATTCAAGGGCATCCAGCTCAGGGCAAATTACGAACTGCTCTCCGGTGACGGCGTGTATGCCTTCCAGACCCCGTTCGCCACACTACATGCCTTCAACGGCTGGGCGGACCGTTTTCTGGTCACACCACGTGATGGCATTCAAGATATTTTTGTGAGCGCAGGCAAGACTTTTTATGGCATCAATCTGCTCGCCATTTATCATGACTACTCATCGGATAATCTCGACTACGATTTCGGCACGGAATGGAATCTGGCAGCCAGCAAAAAGGTTAATAAATATTTCACCGTAAAAGCGGAATACGCCAGCTTCAATGCCGACAGGAATATACAAAACGTCGCACGTAACATCGGTGCCAGATCCATTCAAACGCAAGACGCACAGATCGTATGGCTAACGGCCGATCTACAGTTTTGAAAGGCTATCACCAGCGTTAAATTGGTAGTTCAGTGTCGCATTGGCTGGCGAGTTAAGCGCCCTGTTCCCGGCCCAGACTTAATAACTTGGCTTAAGCGCCAGCGTAACAAGTTATCCCGGAAATCCACTTTAGAGATGTACTTACCAACCTAAGATTTACGGTTAGTGTCCCGGTAGGCTTGCTTACCATTATCAAAAGCCTCTTCCGCAGCAGCGCGTCCGCGATCAACCCATTCCTTGCCCTTACCGTCCAGCTCATCAGCCTGATCGCTGAATTCGTGAGCCTTGGTCTTCAGGTAATCTCGTCCCTCATCGGCGCGGTCACGAATTATTTTGCGAGTTTCCTCGCCTGTGCGTGGCGCCAGCAACAAGCCGACGACCGCTCCCAGGCCCAAGCCTAATATCATATAACCTAATTTTGATCCTTTATTCGAGTCCATAATAATCTCCTTTTGGGTTAAAATTTCACGCCTTACGTGGTGAGTGTATTTCATATGACCACAATTATGGCGGGGTTACTCAAAAAATAGTTTGCAACAGTATTAGCGGCAAGAACACTGCAATCTGCACCAAAGAGAAACAGCAACACACCCTCGTTTTCTAAGTTGGTGCAAGAAGAGTCTGGAGGAATATGATAACTACTCATGTTTTGACTATTTTCGTTTGGTATAAGGTTTGCTTCAGCCTGGGTTATGCATAAGCTCCCTACCATTACCGGCGTTATTATTGCGGGTGGGCGCGCGCGCCGCATGAACGGGCTGGACAAAGGCTTGCTGGAGTTAGCGGGAAAACCGTTGGTGGAACATATGCTGGCTCGATTAACGCCACAAGTCAGCGCGGTAATGATCAACACCAATCGTAATCACGCACACTATGCGGTCTACGGTCATGTCTTAGTGGCGGATAAGCTGAAGGGCTACTGTGGCCCGTTGGCAGGGATGTACAGTGCGCTGTGTGCTGTGCACACTGATTACATAGTCACCGTGCCTTGCGACACGCCTCTGATTCCGGATGATTTAGTGCAGCGTATGCTGATGACGCTGATCGGGGAAAAAGCGGATCTGTGTACGGTGCACGATGGTCTGCGTTTGCAATCTATCTGTACCATGATACCTCGCACTCTTGCCCCCGACCTGCACAGTTATCTCATGAGTGGCGGGCGCAAAGTGGAGGATTGGCTGCGGCGTCATCACCTGGCGGTGGCAGATTTCTCCGATCAGCCCGAGGCTTTTTTAAATATCAACACGCCTTATGACCATCAATTGTATGAGGAGCTGACTAAACATCAATATGCAAGATTATGACGCCAATTTCCTGACCAGCGGTGTCTCGGCCGCGTTTGCCCTTACGTCTATCCCCGAAATAGGCTTTATCCAACTCAAGTTCGCGCGCCAGATCGTGGGCCAGCCAGTAGGCGGGCTGGCGTTGATAGAAGCCCCGCAGAATCACCAGTTCACGACGCAGTTGAGCGAGGCTGTTGACTTTCCCGCACCTACCGCATTTGACCTATCCACGGGACGTCTTGAAAGAACCGCAAAATAAACACTTGCAACCCCTCAAAAGCCTGGCCTGAGCGCAGCCGAAGGGTAGGCAGGACAACTGAAATAACTGCTTTCTCCTATACTATGCGTATCTCAAAGTATACGATGGCTTCGTTTCTCCCTAATTCCATATAACCTAGTTCCATATAATAAGAGGTTAAGTAGATGAAAGATCCGATCGTCACCATTGTCGTTACGCAGCGCGAGCGTTTCTCATACACTATTACCTCGCTTGAAAGCATTTATAAAAATACCTCTCTTCCTTTTAAGCTAATTTACATAGACGGAGGTTCCCCCTCCCCTGTCAAAAATTATCTTGCGATCCAGGCTGTAGAAAAAGGCTTCAAGTTAATCCGCGCTGAGCACTTTATACCCTCGAGCAAGGCGCGTAATCTCGCCCAAACTCTGGTTAATACCAAATATATTGTCTTTATCGATAATGATGTATCCGTTACCCCTGGCTGGCTTGAAGCACTTGTAAAGTGCGCTGAAGAAACGCAGGCATGGGTGGTCGGTCCAACTATTCTTGAGGGTAAAGTTGAAGATCAGATTATCCATACGGTAGGAGAAGAAGCACACTTTAAAGTAGATCGGGGGCAGCGTACTTTCCATGGCCCGCAAAGATTTACCCAGCGTAAGCTGGCTGAAGTACAGAATCAGTTGCGACGTGACCCGGTAGAATGTGTTGAATTACACTGCATGCTGGTGTGTAACGCAATATTCGAAACACTGGGTCCGCTGGACGAAAACTTTGTAAGTTTGGCAGAACATCAGGACTTATGTCTCGCAGTGACTTCGGCCGGTGGCTCGATTTATTTGGAGCCTGATGCAATAGTAGCGTTTCCTCACCTCTATGCCCCACTCAAGTGGTCAGATTTAGCCTTTTTTTATGAGCGTTGGAGTGAAGCACGTGCTCACGCAAATATCAATCATATTCGCGCTAAATGGAATTTAAGCAAAGACGCCCCCTGGATCCGCTTGATGTCCAAATTTTCTAAAAAACATAGACGTTATCTCATCAGGCGTTGGTTCCCCTGGCAGCAGTATAAATTTGGCAGAATTGCCTTATTTCCACTAGGTTTTATCATTGAGAGCTTTTTAAGTTTTCTCTTTACGAAGAAAAATGATCAACCTAAACTAGGGCGGCGTTAATTCATAAATTATAAGATTCTATTAAAAAGATCCCGCCTTGATTACCCAATTGTCAGCCATCATTACCGCTTACAACACGGAAAATATATATCCGTAGCCTTGCATTCCGCGCTTTTGGCCATACTGAGCTTCGCCGTCATCGCCTGGCGGTGACAGATTTCTCCGATCAGCCCAAGGCTTTTTTAAATATCAACACGCCTTATGACCATCAATTCTGCGAGGAGCTGACTAAACATCAATATGCAAGATTATGACCCCGAATCCCTGACCGTTGCCGAGGCCCTGCAACACATAAGGCACGCGCTCCCGCCACCCACCCGAATGGAAACCTTGGCGTTGCGTGACAGCTTGGGACGGGTGCTTGCCGTTGACATTAGCTCTGCTGTGAATGTCCCCGCGCACACCAATTCGGCAATGGACGGTTATGGCGTCGCGAGCAGTGATTTGCCGGCGAGAGGGATCCGCGAATTTCGCATGGCTGGAACAGCGTGGGCGGGATCGCCATTCAGCGGGAGGATAAAATCCGGAGAATGCGTGCGCATCATGACCGGCGCGGTATTGCCGGCAGGCACCGATACCGTTGTTATGCAGGAGCACATCGAACGTGACGGCGACACGATACACATCGGTGCCGGCCACAAGGCGGGGCAACATGTGCGTAAGGCGGGCGAGGATCTTGCCGTGGGTGAGCTTGCTCTAACGGCAGGGATGTTAATCGGAGCGGCGCAGCTTGGCCTGCTTGCCTCACTGGGTATCGGGCAGGTGAGCGTTTTCCAGTTGCCGCGCGTTGCGGTATTTACCACGGGCGATGAATTGCGCTCGCTGGGTGAATCGCTCAACCTTGGCGAGATTTATGACAGCAATCGTTATACCTTGTACGGGATGCTTGCGCGCCTGGGTATTGAACCCATAGACCTCGGCGTGGTGCGCGATAGCCGCAGCGATGTGGAGGCTGCATTTGTGCGCGCCGCTACCATGGCCGATGTAATCATCACATCCGGCGGTGTCTCGGTGGGCGAGGCGGACTTCGTAAAAGAAACCCTGGAAAAACTGGGCGTGGTCAATTTCTGGAAGATCGCCATGAAGCCGGGCCGTCCGTTGGCCTTCGGAAAGATTAACAATACCTGGTTTTTCGGCCTGCCGGGCAATCCGGTTTCCGTGATGACGACATTTTATCAACTTGTACAACCCGCCCTGCGCCACCTGATGGGGCTATCCACAACAACCGGCATGTTATTCAAAGTGCCTTGCGCCTCGCGCCTCAAAAAGTCGCCTGGACGTATGGAATTTCAGCGCGGAATCCTGCAAAGGGATGGCGCTGGCCAACTCGTTGTCCTCAGTACCGGCGAACAAGGCTCCGGGATCTTGAGTTCAATGAGCGCGGCCAATTGCTTTATTGTCCTGCCGCTGGAGGCCGGCCCTGTAGAGGCCGGAACACTGGTGGATGTGCAAGCTTTTGAAGGGATCATTTAATGAAACTCTGAATAATTCCATCCATGGAATTTTAAGAGACGAAAAGCAAAAATGGCCGCTCCTGCGCATCCATGCGCCTGCGGCATTCGTACTTCCCTGTACAGCATGATTTTTTCTTTTCTTCATTTTTCGAACACTTAAGTGTTCGAAAAATGGCGGCA
>JBDSOT010000078.1:0-8745 GCA_039914705.1 Gammaproteobacteria bacterium
GGGTATTGAAAATTATCTCGGCCTGCACGCTGCTGGTGACGGTAATGGCCATAGCCTTGCGCCTGCCGTACTTATATACTTTCCTATACCTTTGGAGCCTTGGTTATGGTTAAGCCTTTTTACCGCCAACACGTGTTTTTCTGCACCAACCAGCGTGAGGACGGGGCGACTTGTTGCAATAATTTTGGCGCGCAGGCCTTGCGCGACTATGCCAAGGCGCGCATCAAGGCCTTAGGCCTGCGGGGCGAGGGCCGCGTGCGCATCAACAGCGCAGGCTGCCTGGATCGGTGCGAGGAAGGCCCGGTGATCGTGGTTTACCCGGAGGGTGTCTGGTACACCTATGTGGACAAAGAGGATATCGATGAAATTATCGACGAGCACATTATTAACGGCCGTGTAGTCGAACGCTTAAAGATTTAGGCCCGCATGTAATCAAACCCGAACCTACGGGACTTGTCCGCGCACCTTATCTGCTGTACTATTCCCGATCTTTTTAGAGTGGTTTCTGGAGCAACACTGATGAAGACCTTTTCCGCCAATGCCGCGACTATCCAACGCGACTGGTATCTCGTCGACGCCGCAGGCAAGACCTTAGGCCGCTTGGCCAGCGAGATCGCGCTGCGTCTGCGCGGTAAACACAAGCCCGAGTTTACCCCCCACGCGGACACCGGCGATTACATTATCGTCGTGAACGCCGAAAAGATTCACGTTAGCGGCAACAAGGCCAAGGATAAGCTATACCACCACCACACCGGCTATATCGGCAATCTGAAGACCATCAGCTTTGAGAAGCTTCTCCAAAAGGCCCCTGAGCGCGTGCTGGAAGGTGCCATCAAGGGCATGCTGCCTAAAAACCCTCTAGGCCGTGCCATGTTTCGCAAGCTCAAGATTTACGCGGGTTCAACTCACCAGCACGAGGCCCAGCAACCCCGGCCTCTGGATATTTAGGCCTCTCGATATTTAATTGTCTCAACGGTAAACGGAAACCCTCATGGCAGAACAACAGTTTTACAGCACCGGCCGCCGCAAGAGTTCCACGGCGCGCGTCTACCTCAAACCCGGCAAGGGCGCTATCACCATTAACCGGCGCGCCATCGACGTTTACTTTGGCCGTGAAACCTCGCGCATGATGGTGCGTCAGCCCTTCGTGACGACCAACCTCATCGATAACTTCGATGTCAGCGTAGTCGTGCGCGGTGGCGGCATCACCGGCCAGGCCGGCGCGATTCGCCACGGCATCACCCGCGCGCTGATGGTCTACGATGAAACCCTGCGCCCCGCACTGCGCAAGGCCGGCTTCGTCACCCGGGATGCGCGTGAAGTGGAACGCAAGAAGGTCGGCAAGCACAAGGCCCGCAAGGCACCTCAATACTCGAAGCGTTAATATTAGCGGGGCTTCTCATTAAGCCCTTTTTTTATAAAATTTAACAAAGATCGAGCGCTCCGACAGGGTTTCTGGATTCCCGCGTGCGCGGGAGTGACGGCTTAACCCAACAGGGTTCTGGATTCCCGCTGGAGTTTATCTGAGCGAAGCCGAAGGGCGGAATGACGGCTTAACAAGAACCAGCGCACAAACTATAGCCCTTTTCTGTTATTTTCCCTGAATCGTATGGGGGATCGTCTAGCGGTAGGACTACGGACTCTGACTCCGTTAACCGAGGTTCGAATCCTCGTCCCCCAGCCATCTTTACTTATAGCCTTAGCTCAGATTAAACCGTAGGTCGGATTAAGCGAAGCGAATCAGACATGCACCAGCCTATCGTTCGTCGGCTCCGCTGCGCCTGAGCCGACCTACAGCTAAAGCTATTACGCTAAGTCCATAAAGGCTCGCCGCGTGCAGCCTTGGCCGCGATCTCGGCCTGAAAGGCCGCCGGTCCAAACCCGTACCACTGCTCCTCACGCTGATAAACAAACGGCTGCATGGTCTTAATCGAGCGCCCCTGTAGCCAGCTCAATATCTTTTCATCCGGGTCGCGCCCCGCCGATACCACAACATCCAGCGGCCGTCCGCGCCAGGTCGACCTGCCGGTTAATATAATCACACCGCTTTGATTCGGCTGCATCCACTCCGGCAGATCGCTGCCCGCCTCTGCCCAGCCGCAAAAAAATACGCGGCATGGGTCGTGCGGGCGCGTTGCGTGAATCGTGCAATTGTGCCCTGAGCTGTACGGGCACGGATGTCCCAGACCAATATCATGCCCCAGCACCCGCACCTTGAGCCAACCCTCGCAGCAGGCCGAACAATCTCCACATGAGCGCGGCACGCCCTGTATCTTGTTAGTCTCACTAACACTGATTGTCTGTGGCTCACCGGCAGGGCCTTGCTTATAGCGTCCTTCGGATGGCCCGCCGACAGCGCGCTGGGGATCCTCAGCCAAATCTTCAGCTGCGCCGCAGCACTTCTTATATTTCAAGCCACTGCCACACGGGCAGGGATCGTTTCTTCCCGGTTTCAAATACGAACTACCTCTGTACGGTTAACAATATTGATAGCGGATCACCTGCCCAACCCCATACCACGCTAGCGCGCGAGTATAACCTCTTCATTGCGATGGGACATATCTTGCAAGCTTCTCTTCTCAAGCTTCTTCTATAGTATATGCGGAGCTAGACGCTAAGCTCCCAAGCTAAGCTTACCGCTCTTTCCCTAGTTCGGTGGAGTTTTGTTGTTTTTACACAACGTGATCAAATATTTTGTGGTTTTTTTGAAATAAAGTGTTGCAATCGCGCACAACGTTGCTATATTGGGCACCGTCAATTGACGCTTTAACTCTAATTTTTTAGGAGAAAATAAATGAATAAAAAGATTTTAGCAGTCGCCGTTGCCGCGGCAATGGCTGTACCGCTGGCAGCCTCGGCCGACGAAGGCAATGTGACCATCTACGGTCAGGCCAACGTCTCGGTCGATTTCATCGATAATGATACTGATACCACCGACAACGTCTCCAGCAACCAATCCGTATTCGGCATTCAAGGTTCCGAGCCACTGGGCAACGGCCTCAACGCCGTATTCCATTGGGATGTATTCGCCGGCGTCGATGATGGCGTGGAAGATGTAACAGGCGGCACCCCAA
Source organism: Gammaproteobacteria bacterium (assembly GCA_039914705.1). Classification (GTDB taxonomy): domain Bacteria; phylum Pseudomonadota; class Gammaproteobacteria; order SURF-13; family SURF-13; genus JBDSTW01. The sequence continues at coordinate 3,075 of JBDSOT010000078.1, forward strand.
GCAGCTTCTTCGGCGCGAGCCGCGATAGCTGGGTCGGCTTGTCCGGCGGCTTCGGTACGGTCGCCCTCGGTGCCCAGGGCCGTCCCTGGAAAACCGCAACCAACAACGTCGATTTCTTTGTTAACACCATTGCGGATTACGCCGGCATTATCGGTACTGTCTCCAATGTCGCCATCGGGACTAATGGTGTTGCCCATGATACGGGTATCGGCAACTCCATAATCTGGTTCGGCCCCAACATCAATGGCTTCAGCTGGCACGCGCAGTATGGTGCCGACGAAGACGATGATGGCAACCGTGAGTACGGTCTCCAAGGCAACTACACCAACGGCCCGCTGTACGCCACCCTGGCCTATGACATGCAGGAAGGTGCTCTCGCCGGTGAAGACGTAGAAGCCTGGAAGGCCTCGCTGAGCTACACCTTTATCGAGGCCTTAACCGTGTCCGGTATCTACGACCATATATCGGATGATGCCGGTGGCGTTGCTGAGCGCGATGCCTGGTATTTAGGTGCCGCCTACAAGTTCGGCAATAATGCACTTAAGGCAGCCTATGCCACTGCCGATGATGTAGATGCTGGTGATGACACAGGTGCTGACTACTACGCCCTTGGCCTCTATCACACATTCTCCAAGCGCACCGAGGTTTATGCTCTCTACGCCAAGGTGAATAATGATGATCTTGCCACTTACGGCTTAGGCTTCCCGAACGCCACCAGTGCTGCCTCTAGCGGCGCTTCAGCACCTGCTTTTGGTGGTGATGACGTGAGTGCCTTCTCGATCGGTCTGCATCACAACTTCTAATTAGTCTTAATAAAGCAGAGCCAACTCTACGGACACCTTCGGGTGTCCGTTTTTTTTGCCCAGGATTTGCCTGAAAATTGATCTAGGTCGGCCCAAGCATGTAGGTCGGCTCAAGCCCTTCGACTTCGCTCAGGATAAACTCCGTGGAGCCGACAGCCCTTCTCCAACATCAAATCACTCACGCCTATGTAGGTTTCCTTAGTGATTTAATAGTTTGTCGGTTCCGGCGCTACGCGCCTTGAACCGACCTACAACTACTATTGAGAATTCTACCCAGAAACAAGCTCGATCATCCCTGCCGCAACAGTATTGTTCGTGTGTTCGTCGATCACAATAAAGCCCCCTGTAGCGCGATTTTGCTGGTAGGCATCGCACACGATGGGTTTTTGCACCTTCACGAGCACGCGGCCGATCTCGTTCATCTTGAGTTCCGTCGCCGTACTGTCTTTTTCCAGCGTATTGATATCAACCTTGAACTGCACCTCGGCGAGTATGGCCTTGACGGTGGCGGTGGTATGTTTGACCAGGTATTTGCGTTGCGGTTGCAAGGGCTGCTCGCTCATCCAGCACAACATGGCCTCGAACTGTCTGGCGGTATGTGGCCTGTTTTGCGGGCGCACGATCATGTCGCCGCGCGAGATGTCGATGTGATCTTCCAGCGTTAGCGTGACGGATTGCGGGGCAAAGGCTTCGCTCAGTTTCTTTTCATGGGCCAGGATTTCTTTTATCTTTGACGTATAACCCGACGGCAGCACAACGACCTCGTCGCCGACCTTGATATGGCCGGATTCGATGCGTCCCATATAGCCGCGAAAGTCGTGCAGATCGGCCTTTTGCGGGCGGCATACGAGCTGCACGGGGAAACGGAATTCGCGCTGATTTAAATCCTGCGCGATCTTGATATTTTCCAGAGATTCCATGAGCGTCTCGCCTTGATACCAAGGCAGATTTTCGCCACGCGTGACGACCATATCGCCCAGCAGGGATGAAATCGGAATAAAGCGCACATCACGCACGCCGAGCTTGGTACAGAATGCGCTGAACTCAGCGCGAATTTCCTGATACACCTGCTCGGAATAATCCACCAAGTCCATTTTATTGATCGCGATGATAAAGTGCGGAATGCCCAACAGGCTTGCGATGTAGGCATGGCGGCGCGATTGCGTAAGCACGCCGCGTCGTGCGTCGATGAGGATAACGGCCACGTTGGCCGTGCTGGCACCGGTGACCATATTGCGGGTGTACTGCTCATGGCCGGGGGCATCGGCAATGATGAATTTGCGTTTGGGCGTAGCGAAGTAGCGATAGGCAACATCAATGGTGATCCCTTGCTCGCGCTCGGCCTGCAGGCCATCTGTTAATAACGCGAGATCGAAGCCTTCTCCGCCGCGCCGTGCCGTGGTGCGGCCGATGGCCTCCAACTGATCTTCGAAGATGGATTTGGAATCGTAGAGCAGACGCCCGGTGAGCGTACTCTTGCCGTCATCGACGCTGCCTGCGGTGATGAAGCGCAGCAAGTCCATCTTGCTTGGGGTTTCTTCGGCTAACATTTAGAACATCCCTTTCCTGGATAGGTGCATTAGATAAATCAGATTAAGTTATTTGTAGGTCGGATCAAGCGCAGCGGATCCGACAACGTCCTAATCATTAGCCGGTTCCGGCGCTGCGCGCCTTGAACCGACCCACTACTACACGATTAGAAATATCCCTCTTTCTTACGCAGTTCCATGGAGGCCTCGGAGGTTTGGTCATCGAGCCGCGTAGCGCCGCGTTCGGTGATGCGCGCGATGGCGGTTTCGATACTAATTTCGTCGGCGTTGGTGGCCGGGGATTCCACCGGGCAGGTGCAGCTCATGTCGCCCACGGTGCGAAAACGCACCAACCGATTTTCGACCTTCTCGCCATCCTTGGGCTGCACCAGGTGCGAGACCGGCAGCCAACCACCGCGAAAAACAACATCGCGGCGATGCGCATAATAAATGGAGGGAACCTCGAGTTCTTCCTGCGCGATATATTGCCAGATATCCATTTCCGTCCAGTTGCTGATCGGAAATACACGCATGTTTTCGCCAGGATGCACGCGCGTGTTGTAGATGTCCCACAATTCAGGCCGCTGATTTTTCGGATCCCACTGGCCGAACTCATCTCGAAACGAAAATATGCGCTCTTTGGCGCGCGCCTTCTCCTCGTCGCGTCGCGCACCGCCGAAGCAGGCGTCGAAACCGAATTCCTCGATGGCATCGAGCAGGGTCACGGTCTGCATGGTGTTGCGGCTTTGGTTTTCGCTCTTTATCTGGATGCGGCCCTTGTCTATGGAGTCCTGCACCGAGCGCACGATAAGCCGCTCACCCAGTTCGGCAGCGCGGCGGTCGCGGAAATCGATAACCTCGGGGAAATTGTGCTCGGTGTCGATGTGCATGAGCGGAAACGGAAATTTGCCCGGGCGAAAGGCCTTTTCCGCCAGGCGCAGCATGACGATGGAGTCCTTGCCGCCGGAAAACAGCAGCACCGGATTTTTGCACTCGGCTGCCACCTCGCGCATGATGTGGATGGATTCACTTTCCAGCACCTCAAGATGTGTCAAGGCTGGGCGGTCATTTTCTCCGGCACCCGCGTGTGACGTTCCGTTATTCGAACTGTGCTGATTTGCATCGCGCACGGCTTCGGCCTTGAGTCCCGGTTCTGCATTTGACGTGATCATTTAGTGCGTTTCTTCCACATTTTTCGGGTGCAAACCGCACTCCTTGCCTGTCGCATCTTCATTTTCCCACCACCAGCGTCCCGAGCGGATGTCTTCGCCGACCGTGATCGCGCGCGTACAGGGCGCACAGCCGATGCTGGGATAACCCTTGTCATGCAGGGCATTGTAGGGCACGTCGAAGTTGCGAACGTAATCCCAAACCTCTTTGAACGTCCATTCGATCAGGGGATTAAATTTTTGCAAGTTGTTCTCGCTGTCCCATTCCGAAAGCGGGATGTCGCTGCGCGTGAGGGATTGTTGATGGCGTATGCCGGTGATCCACGCGCGCTTACCGCTCAGCGCGCGGCGCAATGGTTCCACCTTGCGAATATGGCAGCATGCTTTGCGCAACTCGACGCTTTCATAAAACGCATTCGGGCCTTGCGTGCGCACGAAGTCTTCAACGGCCTGTGTGTCCGGCGCATAGGTGCGGATTGCCAAGCCGTAACGCTGCCGCAGCGTTTGCATTAACGCATAAGTCTCTTCCGGCAGCCGCCCGGTATCGAGTGTGAATATCTCGATTCCCGGCGCATGCTTGTAGATCAGATCGGTCAACACCATGTCTTCCACGCCGAGACTGCTCGCCAATACGGCAGGCGCGTAGTCGCTCTCGATACTTTGCAGTAACGCAATCAATTGTTCCAGCTTGGGTTCCAGCCTGACATTCGGTAACGGGACAGACAAGTCATACCTCCGCTAATAAAACGTTCTGTTCAGCAGGTTAATGATAATTTTAAGGGCAATCTCTGCGGCGTGATTATTTAAGCTGGCTGCTGAGCCGCAGCTTTTGCCTTGCGCACGGTGATGCGCGTGTTACCGCCTTCCTCAACACTGGCCAGAATGCTGTGACCGTCTTCCGCCAGACTGGAGCTCACCTGTTGCACGGACTCACCGGACTGCAACAGGAAATCAACAAGCCCGTCGTCCTTGATCTTGCCGAGTTCCATGCGTGCCTTCAGATAATGCACAGGGCAGCCATACGTGGACAAATCTACAGTCATAGTCTGAGTCCTTTCCGCCGCCTTGACGCCTGCTCCGTTCATGGCCGCAATGACGGGCGATTGCGCCTGACCGGCTACCATCGGCAGCGTGGCCGTTAGGTCAAGCTGTTTGTCGATTTCCTGACTGGTTTGAGCGACCGCAATCGTCCAGGCGTCCAGGTCGGTCATCAACTTATTGAAGGCAGCCTCATCCGGATTCTCTTTAAGATGCTCCAGTGCCTGATTGATCGACGCGAGTTTTTCACTCAGCTGCGGACGCTCGGCTTGCAACTCCTTGAGCAAGCGGGCCATCTCGGCGACATCATCGACCTTGGTATGACCGGAGATAAACAACAGCGAATTACCGATCAGGCGCACGATGGCCTCGGCACATTCCAGGGCCTGGGGTTGCTTATGCTGATACATAAAGGCATTGCGGCAACTGCGCTCGTAGGCGGCCTCGGAAAAATTCGAGGCAACCAATTCCTGCGCAGCGCCGGCGCACTCGCCACCGCCTAATTGCAAGACCTTGAATGCCACCGCATCGCCGTGATCGTTCATCACCGACGGCATGTCCTCTGGCGCGACGGCCTTGAGGTCGGCCAATAATTCCGTAAATGATTCCTTGCCGCGTCGACGTGTCCACTGGAAGAAACTCTCGCCGGTCTGATGATCATCGAGATAAGTCTGTTGCACGCGCGCAACTGCGGTTTCGATGCGCGCCGCCGGAATGGACGGGCCTTTAAAGCCGAGGCCACCGAAGGCGCGCCCGTCTCCGCCGAAATACATTTGATAATGCGGGATGAGCTTGCCGTTTAAACGATTACCCTCGCCGTAGATGCCGATGTCGCCGGTCTCAGGCTGCGCGCAGCCGTTGTGGCAACCACTTACGCGGATGCGCAAATCGGCCGCGCTGCCGTTGAGCTTGGCACCAACGATCTTGCTGGAGGTAATGCCTAAGCGGCAGGTCGAGGTGCCAGGGCAGGCCACCACGTCATCACCGACCGTTGGTTCGCCCAAGCCTTCCAGGGCAAGTGTGCCGCGTATTGCTTCAAGGCGCGCTTCGGGTACGTTAATTAAAATCAGGTTCTGATCTTGCGTGGTGCGAATCTCGGCCAGACCCTCGTCCGCCATTAATTTGGCAATGG
>JBDSOT010000127.1:0-3828 GCA_039914705.1 Gammaproteobacteria bacterium
TCGTGATGCGCCACGACATCGGCACGCGTAAGTTTGTTGACGCCCTCGACAGTGCCCAACGGCTGCGTGGCGTAAGGATGGTTGCCGTACAGCGCCGTGTAAAAGGCCTTGCCGGCGATGTCCGCTGGGGATTGTTCCTGTGCCTGTAAGCCGATCAGCATACGCTTGCGCTCGCGTTCAAAACTGCCCGCAGGAAAGGTCGGCTGACTGAGCAGCAAGGCCAAGGTGTCCAGCGCGGGCTGTAATAGTTTGGTGTCGGTCAGGCTGCGCAGACTGACCGTGGCCATGTCGCGATCTGCGCTAGCACCGAACAGCGCGCCGAGACCGGCGAAGCGCTCGGCAATTTCGTCTGAGCCAAGTTCACCATTCGCCGTCTGCGCGCCATCGGAAAGCAGCCCGGCCGTGAGCAGTGCCACCCCGGGTGTGTTGCCGGCGCGTGCGCTACCCGCATCGAACACCACCTGCACATCGACGATGGGCAACTCCGGAGCGGCGACAAAATAAACCTCTGCGCCATTGGCAGTCTGCCAATGCTCGATCCTGGGGCCGGCCTGCGCGGCAAACGGTAACAAAAAAAGAAACAATAATAGCGATTTAACGGACATTGTGGTCTCCTGCGGCACCTTGCGCGGCGCGCGGCGGGGCATTAGGGTCAATCGGTAGCGGCTCGAGCACGGCGATGGTTAAGTGATCGTCGATCAGATACTTACGCGCCACCTGTTGAATCTGCTCCGCGGTTACCGCACTAACCTTGGCCACATAATCATCTATGAGCCGCCAATCGAGGCCAACGGTCTCCAGCGTGCCGACCTGCATCGCCTGCGACATGGTGGAATCGCGCGCATAAACTTCACTGGCGACTACCTGGGCCTTGATGCGCGCAAGTTCCGCGTCGCTGACCTTTTCCTCCTGCAAACGCTTGACCTGTGTGCGCAGGGCCTGTTCCAGTTCAGTGATGGTGTGGCCTTGCGCGGGCGTGCCGTCCAGCATGAACAAATCCTGCAAACGCGCATAAAGACTGTAACCCGCGCCCGCGCTGGCCGCGATCTGGCTATCGCGTACCAGATATTTGGACAGGCGCGCGCTATCGCCGCCGTCGAGCACACCGGCGAGCACCTCCAGTGCATAAGGTTCCCACGCGGTATCTTTGCCAGCGGTTTTTAATACCGGCACTTGATAACCCATCAGCAAATACGGCAACTCGGCAGGGGCTTTGACCGTGATCTGGCGTATACCCTTCTGCTCGATCTCACGGCGTGGCTTGAGCGGGATTAGCTTGCTGGGTTTAAGCGGGCCGAAATACTGTTGCGCCAGGCTCAGAACCTCCTGCGGATTAACATCGCCGACCACCACCACGGTCGCATTATTAGGCGCGTACCAAGTCGCGTACCATTGCTTCAGATCAGCGACATTAAGATTCTCCAGATCGTCCATCCAGCCGATGACGGGATGGTGATAGGGGCTGCTGATAAACGCCACGCCGTTAAAATGTTCGTAGGTCAGCGCCTCGGGATCGTCCTCGGTGCGCAGGCGGCGCTCCTCCATCACCACCTTGACCTCCTTGGCAAATTCTTCCTCGGGCAACAGTAAATTGCGCATGCGGTCGGCCTCCAGCTCGAAGCTGATCGGCAGGCGGCTATTTTCCAGTTGCTGGTAGTAGCCGGTGTAGTCGCGCCCGGTGAAGGCGTTTTCACGCCCCCCGTTGGCTGCGATGATGCGCGAAAATTCATTGGGCGGGTGTTTGGCTGTGCCCTTGAACATCATATGTTCCAGCACGTGCGAGACGCCGGTTAGCCCGGTCGGTTCATAGCTGCTGCCCACCTTGTACCAGACTTGCGAGACGACTACCGGCGCGCGATGATCCTCCTTGACCACGAGTTTGAGTCCGTTATCGAGCATGAATTCATGGACTAGAGGATTGGATTTTACGGCAGCGGCGAGTTGCGGTTCGGCGGCCTGCCCCGAAAACCACGGCGCGCAGAGTATTATTAACAGCAAGAAACGTGTAGGCATTAAGCGTCCTTCTTTAAAGGTAAGTGAGCGAACTTAAACAGAATCAATACCGGGTTTTGATTGTCCAACCGGCTTTGGGAACCGAGGCTTGAGTGTAGGATAGCGTATACTGCAAGCCACTGCTAAGACCGCAAGACCTATGTTCAGTTTCAAAAAAGACAAGACCCCTGCCGAAACCGCCAAGGCTACCGTATCCGCGCCCGAGTCGGTGCCAGCATCCACTGAGCCTGCCAAACCGGGCATGTTTGCGCGCCTCAAGGATTCGCTCACGCGCACACGCGCGAATCTCGGTGCGGGTTTGGGCAATCTGGTGTTGGGCAAAAAGGCCATTGATGCCGAGTTGCTGGAAGACATCGAGACGCAATTGCTCAGCGCCGATGTCGGTGTGGAGGCCACGCAGGCGATCATCGCCGACCTCACGCAACGCGTTGCACGCAGGCAGTTAGATGATGCGGATGCATTGATGGACGCATTGCGCGCCGATCTGCTGGCCATCCTTATGCCTTGCAGCAAACCATTAGTCATCCCGGCTGACATTAAACCCTTCGTGATTCTCATGGTCGGTATCAACGGCGCAGGCAAGACTACCAGTATCGGCAAGCTCGCGCAGCGCTTGCAAGGCCAGGGGCGCTCGGTGATGCTGGCTGCCGGTGACACCTTTCGTGCCGCCGCCGTTGAGCAATTGCAGGTGTGGGGAGTGCGCAACAATATTGCTGTTATAGCCCAACACAGCGGCGGTCGCTCCCGGCATCCTGCGCCCCCCAGGGATGGGGTAGTGCCGCGTGAAGGCAGGAGCCTGGAGCGGCCCTCCCGCGACACTAGTGCAGCCCTGCACGTCGCGGACGCCGCCTCGGTAATCTTTGACGGCGTACAGGCTGCCAAGGCGCGCGGCATCGACGTGCTGATCGCAGACACCGCCGGGCGCCTGCACACACAGGGCAATCTGATGGAAGAACTGAAAAAGGTCAAACGCGTCATCGCACGGCAAGATCCGGGCGCGCCGCACGAGGTTATGCTGGTGGTTGATGCGGGCACCGGCCAAAACGCCCTGACGCAGGTGCAGCAATTTCAGCAGGCGGTGGGCGTCACCGGCATCATCCTGAGTAAACTCGACGGTACCGCCAAGGGCGGCATCATCTTCGCCATCGCCAAAAAGACCGGCCTGCCGATCCGTTTCATCGGCGTTGGCGAGGGTATCGACGATCTGCGCGAATTCAACGCGGCGGAATTTGTAAATGCGTTGTTTGATAAAGGCGAGTGACGAGTTACAAGTGGTAGGTCGGTTCAAGTGCGTAGCGGAACCGACAAACCGAGGCCGGCTCCGCTCCGCTTGAGCCGACCTACATTAATATGATCCATTTATGATCCAATTCAGTAAGGTCGACAAACACTACCCGGGCGGCTTTGAGGCGCTAAGCCAATTGAGCTTCACGCTCGCGGATGGCGAGATGGCCTTTCTCACCGGACACTCCGGCGCGGGCAAGAGCACGGTGCTGAAACTCATCACGCTAATCGAGCGCGCCAGTTCCGGCCAAGTAATCGTTAATGGCCACAATCTTGCCGGTATCGGCCCGCGCCGCGTGCCGTACCTGCGCCGTAACATCGGCATGATCTTTCAAAACCACAGACTGCTCACAGGCCGCACCGTATTCGACAACGTTGCCCTGCCGCTGGTAATCGCGGGCTGTAACCATGCCGAGATCGGGCGGCGCGTGCGTGCGGCGCTCGACAAGGTGAATCTACTGAGTAAGGAAAAACTTTACCCCATCGTCCTGTCGGGCGGCGAGCAGCAGCGCGTGGGCATTGCGCGCGCCG
>JBDSOT010000165.1:0-15070 GCA_039914705.1 Gammaproteobacteria bacterium
CCATTACTGGCATATCTGCCTGCCATGAATACTCCCGGCAATCTTTTCCTCATCGGCCCCATGGGCGCGGGTAAGACCACCATTGGGCGCGAGCTTGCCAAGACCCTCAAGATCGACTTTCTCGATAGCGACCGCGAGATCGAGCAGCGCACCGGTGCCACCATCCCGCTGATCTTCGAACTGGAGGGCGAGGCGGGATTTCGCGTGCGCGAATCGGCCATGATCGACGAATTATCGCAGCGCCAAGGCACCGTACTGGCCACCGGCGGCGGGGCCGTTCTGGACATTGGCAACCGCACCCGCCTGGCCGCGCGCGGCCGCGTTATCTACCTGCACGCCTCGCTGGAGCAACTGCTGAAGCGCACCGCCAAAGACCATCATCGCCCCTTATTGCAAACTGTCGATCCCGCCGGGCGACTGCTGGAGCTGATGCGCACACGCGACCCGCTCTACCGTGAGATTGCTGATTTGATAATAGAAACCGACGGCCGTACAGTACGCCATGTCGTGCATGAAATCGTGCGCCAAATTGAAGACAAGTAATCAGCGTCTTTACCCGTAGCTATGAGCGGCCAAGATTTGTCCAGGCACATCTAAACCCGTCGTGGGACGAGTAACAAATTTTACCGATCGACAGCCCTTAACCCAGTCAACTAATTACCAGTTCTATCACTCTCCATGAAGACACTCCAGCTTGATCTGGGCGAACGCAGTTACCCGATCCACATTGGCGGCGGCCTGTTGGGACGAGCGGAATTATTAGCCCCGCACATCGCCGGTCAGCAGGTCGTCGTGGTAAGCAATGAAACCGTTGCCCCTTTATATCTCGACAAACTGCTCGCGGGCCTGCGGGCCTATCAGTCCTTCCCGGTCATCCTGTCCGATGGCGAGCAATACAAAACCCTGGCAACACTCAACCTGGTATTCGACGCCTTACTCGGCAAACGCTGCGACCGCAAAACCACGCTGATCGCCCTGGGTGGCGGTGTAATCGGCGACATCACCGGCTTCGCAGCGGCGTGTTACCTGCGCGGCGTGGCGTTTATCCAGGTGCCCACCACCCTGCTCGCCCAGGTCGATTCCTCTGTGGGCGGCAAAACCGGCGTTAATCACCCGCTGGGCAAGAATATGATCGGCGCATTTTATCAACCACGCTGCGTGATTGCCGATACCGACACCTTGCGCACCCTGCCGGAACGTGAACTCAGCGCCGGTCTTGCCGAGGTTATTAAATACGGATTGATCAGCGATGCCGCATTCTTCGCGTGGCTGGAAATCAACATGGATGCCCTGCGTGCGCGCGACCCGGCAGCCCTCATTTACGCGATAGAGCGCTCCTGCCGCAATAAGGCCGACGTCGTTGCCGCCGATGAGCGCGAGAGCGGCGTGCGCGCCCTGCTCAATCTCGGCCATACATTCGGCCACGCCATCGAGACCGGCATGGGCTATGGCGTGTGGCTGCACGGCGAGGCGATAGGTGCGGGCATGTTGATGGCCGCTGATCTGTCCTGGCGTCTTGGCTGGCTAAGCGCCGAAGATAAAGAACGCACTAAAAACCTGTTGGTTCGCGCCGGCCTCCCCGTTTTTGCCCCGGCGGAAATCAGTCGCGAACGCTTCGCGGAATTGATGGCCGTGGACAAAAAGGTTATGGACGGCAAATTGAGATTGATATTGCTCAAGGCCATCGGCCAAGCCGTAATCACAGATATTCAGAATGAAAATCACGAACTCTCCTGCAACGGAAGCTTCGCTAAACCGTGTGCTGCGCAGTTGCTGGCGACCTTGAATGATTGCCGCGCCCCGGCACGCAAGATCGGGGTACCAGGCTAATGCTGGCGTCCTATGCTGCCAGCGAAGTCAATACAGGCGGTCGTCAGCAGCCGGAAACAGCGCCTTCTTACCGCAACGAATTCCAGCGCGACCGCGACCGCATCATCCATTGTGCCGCGTTTCGCCGCCTGGAATACAAGACCCAGGTGTTCGTCAATCACGAAGGCGATTTATTCCGCACGCGCCTGACGCATTCCATCGAAGTAGCACAGATCGCCCGCTCAATTGCACGCACACTATCGCTTAACGAAGATCTGGTTGAGGCCATTTCGCTGGCGCATGACCTCGGCCACACGCCGTTCGGCCATGCCGGCCAAGATGCTTTGAACCAATGTATGCAGGATTACGGCGGCTTCGAGCACAATCTGCAATCCCTACGCGTGGTGGACAAGCTCGAGGAACGCTACGCCGAATTTCCCGGATTAAACTTATTATTCGAGACGCGTGAGGGCATCCTTAAACATTGCTCGCTCCCCAAGGCCCGCGAACTCGGCGCTATCGGCAGGCGTTTTTTGGATAAAAAACAACCGGGCCTGGAGGCACAACTCGCCAATCTCGCCGATGAAATCGCCTACAACAACCACGATGTCGATGACGGCCTGCGCTCCGAGCTAATTAGCATTGAACAATTGCGCGGAATTGAATTATTTGGCGAGCAATACGACATCGTCACGCACGACTACCCCGATCTGCCACCACGGCGCATCATCCACGAGGTCGTGCGGCGCATGATCAATCACCAGATTATTGATCTCACCGAGACCAGCCGCGCGCGTATCGCCGCCGCCGCACCCGCCACGATTCAGGATGTGCGCGAACACGATGGCCCGTTGATCGGCTTCAGCGAACCCATGCGCGCGCAAAGCCTGGCGTTAAAGCAATTCCTGCGAAAAAATCTTTATCGGCATTACCGCGTGGCGCGCATGTCGGCCAAGGCAGGCCGTATTCTGAGCGCATTGTTTCAGGCGTTCATCGAAGACCCTGGCCTGTTGCCACCTGAACCGGCGCGCAAGGCCGCAACGTTGGAACAAACGCAAGGTAAAGCCGGTCGCGCCCGCGCCGTGGCTGATTATATAGCGGGCATGACCGACCGCTATGCGATTGCCGAGTATGAGCGCGTGTTCGGCCCGGCGCAGTTATCCTGAGCCGTTATCGTGTATGGAAATCCCGCACCGTTTATGGTCAAGCGCGCGCCGTAGCCGTCATTTCCGCGCACCGGAAATCCAGCTACGCTTGATGCAAAACCTATTCGCCGTTCCCGCGCACGCGGGAATGACGAGGACGCGTCCTTGTGCGTTGATGGAACCCTCTTTAGGCGTTATACTTTGGGTCTTTTCGCTCGTTTTTTATATTTTTTTCGGACTTTCCAGAATACGCATCATTTTGACGATTTGGTCGAGGTATTAATGAGTCACCCGGCGCTGCCTTCCAAGCAAGGCTTGTACGACCCTAAGCACGAGCACGATGCGTGCGGCGTGGGCTTTATTGCCCATATCAAGGGCCGCAAGAGCCACGCTATTGTCGAACAGGGCCTGCAAATCCTGAAAAATCTGAGCCATCGCGGCGCGACCGGTGCGGATCCGCTGGCCGGTGATGGTGCGGGCATACTGATTCAAATGCCGGATGCCTTTCTGCGCCGGGAATTTGCCAAACAAAAGATTACGCTGCCTGAAGCCGGTGGCTATGGCATCGCTATGCTATTCCTGCCGCAAGACGATGCCGCTCGCGCCGCCTGTGAGCGCGTGTTGGCCGAATGCATTGCCGCCGAAGGGCAAACCCTGCTCGGCTGGCGCGACGTGCCCACCCATAACGCGCGCCTCGGAGAGGGTGTCAAGGCGGTAGAGCCGTTCATTCGTCAGCTGGCGATCAAGCGTGGTATAAATTGCCCCGGCACCGACACCTTTGAGCGCAAACTTTTTGTACTGCGCAAGCGCACCGAGCATGCCGTGCGCGCGCTGAATATGCCGGGAACGGAGAGTTTTTACATACCCTCGCTGTCCGCACGCACCCTGCTTTATAAAGGCATGCTGTTGGCCGATCAGGTCGGCGAATATTATCCCGACTTGCTGGACGTTGAAATGATCACCGCCCTCGCACTCGTGCACCAGCGTTTTTCCACGAACACCTTTCCGGCCTGGGATCTTGCGCACCCGTTTCGCATGATCGCGCACAACGGCGAGATCAACACACTGCGCGGCAATCTCAATTGGATGGCCGCGCGCCGTCATTCCATGTCGTCCGCCCTGCTCGGCGCTGATCTTGACAAGCTGTGGCCGCTGATCGTTGAAGGTCAATCGGATTCCGCGTGTTTTGATAACGCCCTGGAGTTGCTGGTGGCCGGTGGCTATTCGCTGGCCCACGCGATGATGCTACTGATCCCCGAGGCCTGGGCCTGCAATCCTTTAATGGACGAACAGCGCCGTGCCTTTTACGAATATCACGCCGCCCTGCTCGAACCATGGGACGGCCCCGCTGCGGTCGCCTTCACCGACGGTCGCCAAATCGGTGCCACGCTCGACCGCAACGGCCTGCGCCCCGCGCGTTATTTAATCACTGACGACGACATGGTCGTAATGGCGTCCGAGATGGGTGTGCTCGACATCCCGCAACACAAGATCATCAAGAAATGGCGTCTGCAACCCGGCAAGATGTTCCTGATTGACGTGGAGGCCGGGCGCATCATTGACGATGCCGAGATCAAGGCCTCGCTCGCCAATTTCCGGCCCTACCGCGCGTGGTTGGACAAGACACAGATCGTCCTGGAAGATTTGCCGCCTGCCGGAATGGCCTCTGCGCCATCAAATACCGATACCTTGCTGGATCGCCAACAGGCCTTCGGCTACACGCAGGAAGATCTGAAATTTCTGCTCACGCCGATGGCGACCAGTGGTCAGGAGGCGATTGGCTCCATGGGCAACGACACCCCGCTCGCCGTGCTGTCGAACCGCGCCATGCCTTTGTCGAGTTATTTCAAGCAGATGTTCGCGCAGGTGACGAATCCGCCTATCGATCCCATCCGCGAAGAATTGGTGATGTCGCTGGTGTCCTTTATCGGTCCGCGCCCCAACCTGCTGGGCCTCGATGAGACCGAGCCGCGCAAGCGTCTGGAGGTGCAGCAGCCGGTGCTGAGCCATGACGATATGGAAAAGATTCGCCATATCGCCGACTACACCGATAAAACCTTTCGCTCGCGCACTTTGAGCATCTGTTATCCCTCCGTTCAGGGTGCCGCTGGCATGGAGTCCGCCCTTAGTCAGTTATGCGTGAATGCCGAGCAGGCGGTGAACGATGACTGCAATATTCTGATCCTCTCCGACCGCGCCATGGACGCCGCGCACATCGCCATCCCCGCCCTGCTCGCAACCAGCGCCGTGCATCATCATCTTATTCGCGCCGGCCTGCGCACCAGCACTGGCCTCGTCGTCGAAACCGGCGCGGCGCGCGAGGTGCATCACTTTGCCATGCTGGCCGGTTACGGTGCAGAGGCCATCCATCCTTATCTCGCCTTTGAAACCTTGGGTGACATGCAGGCCTTTATCCCTGCGGACATCAGCCACCAGGAGGCCTGCAAGCGCTACATCAAGGCGATCAGCAAAGGCTTATTGAAGGTGATGTCGAAGATGGGCATTTCGACTTATCAGTCCTATTGCGGCGCGCAGATATTCGAGGCCATCGGACTGAACAGCGAGTTTGTGCAAAAATATTTCACGGGCACCTCAAGCAACGTCGAAGGCATTGGCTTAAATGAAATCGCCGAGGAGGCGGTACGCTGGCATCGCACGGCATACAGTGATGCGCCGCTTTATCGCAACGCCCTGGATGTCGGCGGCGATTACGCCTACCGCGTGCGCGGCGAGGCGCATATGTGGACGCCGGACAGTATCGCCAAATTACAACTCTCAACACGCACTAATGATTACAAGACCTTCAGGGAGTACGCCGCGCTTATCAACGGCCAAAGCAAAACGCTAATGACCTTGCGCGGCCTGTTTGAAATCAGGACAGCCGCACAACCGGTGCCTTTAGACGAAGTCGAACCGGCTGCGGAGATCGTCAAGCGTTTCTCCACCGGCGCAATGTCTTTCGGCTCCATCTCGCGCGAGGCGCACACCACGCTCGCCATCGCGATGAACCGCATCGGCGGCAAATCCAATACCGGCGAGGGCGGCGAAGAGCCTGACCGTTTTATCCCCCTGCCGAATGGCGATTCGATGCGCTCGGCTATCAAGCAGGTCGCGGCCGGACGTTTTGGCGTGACCACCGAATATCTGGTCAACGCCGACATGTTGCAGATCAAGATGGCGCAAGGTGCCAAGCCCGGCGAGGGCGGTCAACTGCCCGGCCATAAGGTATCCGACACAATCGCCAAGGTGCGTTATTCGATTCCCGGCGTGGGCCTGATCTCGCCGCCGCCGCACCACGATATTTATTCCATCGAGGATCTGGCGCAACTCATTCACGATTTAAAGAACGTTAATCCGCAGGCGCTGATCAGTGTCAAGCTGGTTTCCGAGGTCGGCGTCGGCACGATAGCCGCCGGTGTGGCCAAGGCGCACTCCGATCACGTCACCATCTCCGGCCACGATGGCGGCACCGGTGCCAGTCCGCTGTCGTCCATCATGTTCGCCGGTACGCCGTGGGAGTTGGGCCTCGCCGAGACGCAACAGACGCTGGTATTGAACGGTCTGCGCGGCCGCATCGCAGTGCAGGTCGATGGGCAATTAAAAACGGGCCGTGATGTCGTCGTCGGTGCACTGCTCGGCGCGGATGAATTCGGATTTTCCACCGCGCCGCTGGTGGTGGAAGGCTGCATCATGATGCGCAAGTGTCATCTCAACACCTGCCCGGTTGGCGTGGCCACGCAAGACCCGGAACTGCGCAAGAAATTTACCGGCCAGCCCGAACACGTCGTCAATTATTTCTTCTTTGTCGCGGAAGAAGTGCGCGAGTATATGGCGCAGATGGGTTTCCGCCGCTTCGATGAAATGATCGGCCGCACGGATCAACTCGATACACGCGCATCCATAGCCCACTGGAAGGCCAAGGGTCTGGATTTTTCGCGCATATTACATCGCCCTGACGTCGCACCGGAAGTCGCTACCCATCACACAGAGGCGCAGGATCACGGCCTCGAAAACGCGCTCGATCATCAACTCATTGCCGCCGCACGCCCGGCCCTTGAAAATAAACAGCCGGTGCAGATCGACATCACGATCAAGAACGTGAACCGTACCGTCGGTGCCATGCTCTCCGGTGAAGTCGCCAAGCGTTACGGCCACGCGGGTTTACCTGACGATACGATTCACATCCGCGCGCGCGGCACGGCAGGTCAAAGCTTCGGGGCCTTCCTCGCACACGGCATCAGCATCGACTTGCAGGGGGAGGCCAATGATTATGTCGGCAAGGGTTTGTCCGGCGGACGCATTGTGATCTCGCCACCACCGGATAGCCGAATTATTCCCGAGGACAACATCATCGTCGGCAACACCGTACTGTACGGTGCCATCAGCGGCGAATGTTATTTCCGTGGCGTTGCGGGCGAGCGTTTTGCAGTGCGTAATTCCGGCGCCATCGCGGTAGTCGAAGGGGTTGGCGATCACGGCTGCGAATACATGACCGGCGGCACTGTCGTCGTGCTCGGTTGTGCAGGGCGCAACTTTGCCGCCGGCATGAGCGGCGGCATGGCCTTCGTACTCGATGAAGCAGGCGATTTTGAAAAGCGCTGCAACCTTGCCATGGTCGAACTAGAACAGGTGCCCGCTGAAGATGAGATACTCGAGCAGCACGACCATCAGGGCGGCGATCTGGAGACTCATGGGCTGGTGAACGTGACGTCGCTGGCCAACAGCGATGCCCGGCTGTTGCGCGTGCTGATTCAAAAACATTTGAGCTATACCGGTTCGGGGCGCGCCCGCATAATTCTCGATCACTGGAATGAATACCTGGCGAAATTCGTCAAGGTGATGCCCGTCGAATATCGTCAGGCCTTACAAAAGATGGCCGTTGCGCAAGAGGCGCAGGCCAAACTGGAGCATGCCAGCCATGGGTAAGCCCACCGGTTTCATGGAAATCGAACGCGACGAACCGGACTATCTGCCGGTTGAAGAGCGTATTCATTTCTTCAAGGAATTCACGCTGCCGTTTCCAGACAGCGAACTCAGCCGTCAGGGTGCGCGCTGCATGGATTGCGGCATCCCGTTTTGTCAAACCGGCTGTCCGGTAAACAATATCATTCCCGACTGGAACGATCTCGTGTATCGCAATAACTGGCGGGCGGCGCTCGATGTCTTGCATTCCACCAATAATTTCCCCGAGTTCACCGGCCGTATCTGTCCGGCCCCGTGCGAGGCGGCCTGTGTCCTGAATATCAACGACGATCCGGTGGCGATCAAAACTATTGAGCGTGCGATCATCGACAAGGGTTGGGAAGAGGGCTGGGTCGTGCCGCAGATATCTGCGAAGAAAACCGGTAAGCGCGTCGCCGTGGTTGGCTCGGGTCCGGCGGGCATGGCCTGCTCGCAGCAGTTGGCACGCGCCGGTCACACCGTGGTGTTATTCGAGCGCAACGACCGCATCGGTGGCCTGCTGCGTTATGGCATACCTGACTTCAAGATGGAAAAACACTTAATCGACCGGCGCATCGAGCAGATGCGCGCCGAGGGCGTAGAGTTTCGCACCGGGCAGCATATCGGCGTGAACGTGCCCGCCCAACAATTACTGGACGAATTCGATGCCGTGGTGCTCAGCGCCGGATCCGAATCACCGCGTGATTTGAATGTGCCGGGGCGGGAGTTGACGGGCATTTACTTTGCCATGAAATTCCTCGAACAGCAGAACCGGCGTGTCGCGGGCGAAACCATTGCGCCGGAGATCAGCCTCACCGCAAAAGATAAGCACGTCGTTGTGATCGGCGGCGGTGACACCGGCTCTGATTGCGTGGGCACCTCGATACGCCAGGGTGCCTTGTCGGTGACGCAATTTGAATTATTGCCGCAGCCGCCGTTGCAGGAAAACAAACCGTTGACCTGGCCCAACTGGCCGATGAAACTGCGCACGTCTTCGTCGCAGGAAGAAGGTTGCGAGCGTGATTGGAGCGTGGGCACGAAGAATTTTTCCGGCGAGCAGGGCGTAGTCAAGACGCTGCACGCCGTGCGCCTGGAATGGAAGAAAGATGCCAGTGGTGCCTGGAAGATGCAGGAGATTGCCGGTAGTGATTTTGAACTCAAGGCCGATCTCGTGCTGCTGGCCATGGGTTATTTGCATCCAGTCCATCAAGGCATGCTCGAAGAGCTTGGCATTGCACTGGACGAGCGTGGCAATGCGCGCGCCGATACCGAGCACTATCAAACGTCTGTCTCGAAGGTATTCGCCGCCGGTGATACGCGGCGCGGACAATCGCTGGTGGTCTGGGCGATACGCGAGGGCCGTCAGGCGGCACGCTCAGCCGATGAATTCTTGATGGGAAGCTCAGACCTGCCGCGCTAACATTCAAGGAAACTCTTGAAGTTTTATAAAATCAAAAATTAAAACTCTTTTTACTTCAGCAAGGCTCCCTCACTCATGACCACACTTAAAAACGACCGCCTGCTGCGCGCTTTGATGCGCGAACCCGTGGATGTGACACCGGTATGGATGATGCGTCAGGCGGGCCGTTATCTGCCGGAGTATCGCGCTACGCGTCAACGCGCCGGCGACTTTATGAAACTGTGCATGACGCCCGATTTCGCCTGCGAGGTCACACTGCAACCTCTGGAGCGCTTTCCACTAGATGCCGCGATTCTGTTCTCGGACATCCTCACCATTCCCGACGCCATGGGCCTCGGTCTGTATTTCTCCGAGGGTGAGGGTCCGCGTTTTAAAAAGCCGGTGCGCACGCGCGCCGATGTCGAGGCACTGGCCGTGCCCGATCCTGAGATTGAGTTGCGCTATGTGATGGACGCCGTGCGTCTTATCCGCCGTGAACTGGCCGGACGCGTGCCGCTTATTGGCTTTGCCGGCAGTCCATGGACGTTGGCGACTTATATGATTGAAGGTGCGGGCAGCAAGGAATTCGCACATTGCAAGCGCATGATGTTCGACGAACCCACGTTGATGCACAAGATTCTGGATGTCACCGCGCGTTCGGTAACGTCATATCTCAATGCGCAAGTCGCCGCGGGCGCACAGGCCTTGATGATCTTCGATACCTGGGGTGGCGTGCTGACCCCGCGTGATTATCGCGAGTTCTCGTTGAATTATATGCAGCAGATCGTGGCAAACCTCACGCGGGAAAACGAAGGCCGGCGCGTGCCTATTATTTTATTTACCAAGAATGGCGGTCAGTGGCTGGAGACGATGGCGGCTACGGGTTGCGATGCCTTGGGTGTGGACTGGACAACCGATCTTGCGGGCGCGCGGGCGCGCGTTGGAGATAAGGTCGCTTTACAGGGCAATATGGATCCTTCAGTGCTGTATGCCTCGCCTGCGCGCATTCGAGCAGAAGTGGAAACCATTCTTGCCAGCTACGGACACGGCAATGGCCATGTGTTTAATTTGGGCCACGGCATCCATCAGCATGTTGATCCTGATCGTGCGGCGGAATTCGTCAAGGCCGTGCATGACTTGAGCGCGCGCTATCATATTTAAAACAACGATAAAATGAATTCCAAGATTTACAGGAGGAAGGTTAGCGCTCCGTATATAAAGAAAACTGCTAATTGTTAATCGTCAAGAATAAACAGATGTTCATGCATGCCGTTGCGTAGCAAAAATGTTTTATCCACTTTAAAACTGGGCATGAGCCTGGCGAGATTAGGCTCTCTGTAGCGCATGTTAATCCGTCTGCCGGTGACAATAGGTGGAGAGATTAAATTTTCCTGATCGAGAATCTTGAACCCAATCGGTTGATCGGATACGTACTGGTTATTTGTGGTAAGCGAAAAAAGCACTGCTCGGCGATTGCAAAACTGACTGAGATGGGCAACCAGCGCTTGCAGTTGCTCACGCGTCAGATAATTAAACAAATCCCAGGTAAAGATCAGGTCGAAACGCGTGTCCTTCGAGTAGGACAGGATGTGTTTAAAACTTTTTTCTTTGGAATTTGTATCAGCATCAGGGACGCCTTCGCTTAGGGCTAAGGCGTCCGCCTGCTTTAAAGAATCGTAGAGATCCTCGATCCGGATTTTGCTTGCATAGTGCGAATAGAAGTCAACGTTTTCCCTAACCGCTGGTCCTAAATCCAGAATAGCGTACTTTTTATCGTCGCGTAGATTCCGGCATAGCATTTTCAGCGCAAGCGATCCCTGAGTCACCCATTCCGGCGGGGCGGCCTCGTTGGTAACTTGATTTATTGCAGGCTTATCCTCAGATGACCGCATCATCCCATTCGAGGATTGGCTTTGACTCCTTGCTCCATCTTGCCTGATTGGTCGTATGCTGCCTTGCCCTGTTCAGGATTGGCGGCCACAGGTTTGATTTCGGCCATAACTGAATTACTTGAATAGACTTTATCAGTGGACTTTGGCTCCATATCGATGCTGCCCTTGAACTTGGAACCGTCTTCCAGTGTTACGCGCGGGGCGATAATGTCGCCGCGTACGCTGCTCGTTTTACACAGCACAATCTGCTCTTCTCCGTAGAGAGTGCCCTGCACGTCGCCCTCGATACTGATAATCCTGGCACGCATCTCGGCACGCACCACACCTTTTTTGCCCACTGTAATCTTATGCTGTTTTAGATCAATCTTACCTTCGATGCGGCCGTCAATAAGCAGATCCTCGTCACCGGTCAAGTCGCCTTTGATAGATATGGTAGAACCGATACTGGCGCGCCCGGAGTTAGACTTTTCCGGCACTATGTAGTTGCCGATGCCCGGCTCAGGTTGCACGGAATTACTATCGTCTTTTTTCCACATAAAACCCCCGCTGATATGATGTATATTGAACAATAACTCTATTTACGTAAATTACATAAGTCAAGGTAAGTCTGAATCTGTGCTAGCGTACCACCAATTCCGAAATTTTTACGGTAACTGGCCATTGATGAAATAATTATTTAATATAAACATTAGGTTGCATACAACTTTAATCGCGCCTTTGAACAAAATACCAATCTTTACATATGCCAATCCATAACAATATCGTCTATAAATGTTACGTAATGCTGACATTATTGCTATGCACAGAGCGCGCCATCCGGATTGCCGCATGATCCAGCGCGCCCAAATGCTGGATGCAGAACTCATCTTAAGCAGCCTGAACGATAGCGAGCGTGCGCATGTTACACAGTTGGAGGTACTCCCCGAGGTGGACTCCACTAATCTCTACCTGATGCGCAAGGCAGGCCAGGGCGCGCCAAGCGGAACAATATGCCTGGCCGAGCAACAGTATGCTGGACGTGGGCAGCGCGGAAAAAACTGGGTTTCGCCGCCCGCTTGTAATATCTATCTCTCCGTATTGTGGCAATTCACCCCCCGCACGACGGCCGGACTCAGTATTGCGATGGGCGTTGCCGTTGCGCGCGCCTTAGCTGCGATGGGCATCGCGGAAGTCCAGTTGAAATGGCCTAATGATGTCATGTGGCGGGGGCGCAAGCTTGCGGGCATCCTGATCGACATGGCAACGCGGCCTTCTGGTGAACACTATGCCGTCATCGGCGTTGGCCTCAATGTCGCCATGCCTGTGCAGCAGGCAATCGGCATTGATCAGCCCTGGATTGATGTGCAAGGGATTCTGGGCCGGCCTGTCGTGCGCAATCACTGTGCGGGGTTATTAGTCCGGCATCTGCTGCACGCACTACGCGAATTTCAATCCTCAGGGCTTGCAGGGTTCGAACAGGAATGGACAAAACTCGACATGTTTGTGAACAAGCAGGTGAACGTGCAAACGCCAGAGGGAATTATTACCGGGAGCGCCCAAGGTATTGGTGCTGATGGATCGTTCAGATTGCTGTTGGCCAATGGGCAGATACGCCGCTATCAATCCGCAGAGGTCAATGTGAAACTTGATGACCCGCCCACGCGAACATACGTTAGGGCCGAAGTCCTTGAACAGCGATAGCATCTTTTTAGTCGATGCAGGCAATACCCGTGTCAAGTGGGCGTGGTTACGTGAGCATAATCTGCAAGAGCCGGGCAGCGCCTTGCACGATAGTTTTTTTGATTTAGCTAATTCAATACTGATGCAGGGCATGCGGCCACTACGAGTTGTAGTATCCAATGTTGCCGGAGATGAGTTTGCAAAAAAGCTCGTGGCTAATGTAAAGCATTGCTGGCAATTACAACCTGAATTTATTGTGCCATGCGCCACGGCCTTTGGCGTCACTAACGCCTATACCGATGCCGGCAAATTAGGCGCCGACCGCTGGGCTACCTTGATTGCGGCACATCACGCTAAGTTCGGTGCCAGCTGCATCGTCGACTGCGGCACCGCCATCACCATTGATGCCATCACCGCCGCAGGTAAGCACCTCGGCGGTGTTATCCTGCCGGGCCTTGCGTGCATGCAAACCGCGCTCGCCGGCAATACGCAGGGCCTGACCTATACAATAAGTGATCGCGTAGCAAACCTGACCCCGCTGGCCCAGGATACCGACAGCGCCATCAGCAGCGGCAGCCTGTATGCTGCGATAGCCGCGATTGATCGTATCGTGGCGGATATATCAACGGTTTTGGAGATTAAAGGTAATATTATCACTGGCGGCGATGCGGCGCGTCTCATGCCTCTGCTGGCTACACACTATCACTTTGAACCAAACCTGGTACTACAGGGTTTAGCCGTTATCGCGAGGGCATCTGCATGAAGGCATTGTTTATCTTACTCGTCTTATTGAACCTCAGCTTTTTGGCTTGGCAAGTTAATAATGAGGAACCCGGCTTCACGCCACCAGCCTATGAAAATTCGGCGGACAACAGCAAGCGGCTGGTGCTGTTGCGCGAGCTTGACGCGGAAATGGCCAAAATGAATTCGCCCAGTAACTCACCAGAAGCGTCAAGCCAATAAGATTACCCTGAAACTAAAAATATTACTGGAACCGGAAGAATTGCCTTCCCGTGGGTGAACACCTAAAATGCAGACCACATCAATGTTATAACTATTCGTATCGCCAAGGATGGCCAAGTCATTATCGAATTATGCTGGCGTAGCTCAGTTGGTAGAGCAGCTGATTTGTAATCAGCCGGTCGGGGGTTCGACTCCTCTCGCCAGCTCCAAAATTTTCAAAGACTTACTCATTTTCCAAGCCCCACCGGGTTAACCTTGTTGTGCCACACACCCACGAAGAAATCTTCAAATTTTTTCAACCAGATTTCCTTACCAAATGATAGCTGCGCCTACAGGGGCAAAATCATCTGACGGAAACGTTGCCAGACTGTTAAAATTTCTGCCTATATTTTAGCGTACTGCAACCATTTGCAAGGTGGCCCCTTGCAGTGCCGCGTCAATTGCTGAATCTCAGTCGGACGCGAGCGTGAAAAACTCACTTAGGCAAGATGCCCCATGAACGCAGTAGAAATCGAAGCAGCCATTTCTGACCTCGCCCTTGAGCCCTTCGACGCTGCGGAGTTTCCGTTCGCCTTCCTGGCTGCTTTCGGCAATAAGGAAATCACCCTCAAGCGCTTACGTTCAGGTAACAGCAACAATTCGGATGTGCCCGGCGGCGTGCTCCAGAGCAGAAATATCCATATCGCTGTGTGTAAGACCGACACTGTAGGCGAAACCCTCAAGGCCCTGCGCGCCAGCCCGGCCACGGGCAAGGCCAAGGCCAAGTTCATCCTCGCCACCGACGGGCAGACGTTGGAGGCAGAAGAACTCGTCAGCGGCGAAACCATCGCCTGCGCCTATCAAGACTTTCCCAACCATTTCGGCTTTTTCCTGCCGCTGGCCGGCATCTCCACCATCAAGGAGATTAAGGACAACCCCATCGACGTGCGCGCCACCGGGCGACTGAACAAGCTCTACGTCGAGCTGCTGCGCGAAAACCCGGACTGGGCCGCCAAGGAGCGCCGCCCAGACATGAACCACTTCATGGCCCGGCTGATTTTTTGTTTCTTTGCGGAAGACACCGACATCTTCAACGGTGAGGGGCTATTCACCAAGACGGTTGAGCAGTACAGTGAACGTGACGGTTCTAACACCCATCATGTGCTGTCCGAAATCTTCCGCGCTATGAATACCAAGCCTGCCGAACGGGCTTCCGGTAACTTTCGCCCTTGGGCGGACCAATTCCCGTATGTCAACGGTGGATTGTTCTCCGGCTCCACCTC
>JBDSOT010000006.1:0-16733 GCA_039914705.1 Gammaproteobacteria bacterium
TGTTGAGTTCGTGCTCGATCAGCTTGCACCGATGGGTGGCGTTCGTGCGCGCGCGATGTTCGGCGGATACGGTATTTATCAGCGTGACACGATCTTTGGGATCATTGTTGATGAGCAGTTGTACTTCAAGACCGACAGTCTCACTTGCGCGACATTTGCGGCGCAAGGGCTTGGCCCCTTTACTTACACCTCGCGCGGCAAGACCATGACGATGCAATATTACGAAGCGCCGCCGGAAGTCTTTGAGGAACCCGAAGCCATGCTGAGCTGGGCGCGACAGGCCATTGGAGTGGCGTTGCGGGCAAAGAGCGGCAAATCCGTTAAGGCGCAATTCCGCCCGATGAATAAAAACTGACGCGGGACGTTTTCAAAAAACATTTCGGCGGGTTACAGCTGACGCCTAATCCGCTCTACGATTGCTACCCTCATCCTGGCCTCCCCTCTTCATAAGGGAGAAGGGAAATGGGATCAACCCGTATTGCGCATACCCGCCGCGATGGCGTTAATCGAGCGCAGTAAGGGATCAAGCCAGTTATTGCGTTCGAGTTCCTCGGGTGTTTCCTTGCGGTAACGGTCGAGCAAGGTCACCTGAATGGCGTTGAGCGGATCGAGGTAGGGGTTGCGCCGGCTCAGCGAGAGCGCCAGCGGCGGGTTGTCTTCTATCAGCGTTTGCGCGCGCGCCACCTTTAATACTTGGGTCAGCGTGCGCTGATATTCTTCCTTGATCAGGCCGTACATTGCCTGCGCCGTCGTACTGTCGCCGCACAGTTCGGCGTATTGGCGCGCGATTTCCATGTCGGCCTTGAACAAGGCCATTTGCGTATTACTGAGCAGGGCGCGAAAGAACGGCCAAGCGTTATACATGGCCTGCAAGGTGGTCAGCCGCTTGGGATCGTCCGCGCACCAGCTTTCCAGGGCCGTGCCGATACCGTACCAGGCAGGTAGCGTATGGCGCGACTGCGACCAGCCGAATACCCAGGCAATCGCGCGCACCGAACTCAGCGAACGATCGGTCTTGTTGCGATGCGAGGGCCGCGAACCGATGTTCAACTGCCCGATCTCATTGATCGGCGTGGCCTCATAGAAATAATCGAGAAAGCCGGGTTTGTTGATGAGATCGCGGTAGGTTTGCTCGCCGATTTTGGCCAGTTCATCCATGACGCGCAGGTAATCCGGATTGTCCTTAACTGGAGGCTCGATCAAACCCCGGCTGGCCTTGAGCAAGCCGGTCACGCCCACCGATAATTCGTAGACTGCGGTCTCGGTGTTGCTGTATTTGTAGGACACCATCTCGCCCTGTTCGGTGAATTTGATCTGGCCGTGCACCGTGCCCTGGGGCTGCGCGACGATGGATTCATGGGTCGGGCCGCCGCCGCGACCGATGGTGCCGCCGCGCCCGTGGAATAAGCGGCATTCGATACCGCGCGCGTCCGTCAAGACGGTGATCTTCTTTTGCGCCTGATAGAGCATCCAGGCCGAGGCGAGGATGCCGCCGTCCTTGCACGAGTCGGAGTAACCCAGCATCACCTCTTGCAGATTGCCCGAGGCCTTGAGCAAGGCCGCGTAAACCGGGTTATCGAGCAGCGCGCCAAGCACGCCTTCGATACGCGCCAGATCATCGATGGTCTCGAACAGTGGGGCGATGCGGATGTCGCAAAACCAATTTTTGCTGCCGCTTGCATCAAGCCCGCGCTGGCCCGCCAAGCCTGCCTGACAGGCCAGCAGCATAACCTCCATGACGTGACTGGCCGTGTGTGTCATAGAGATAACATAGCTGCCGAAGGCCTGCGCGCTGGTCTCCTCCGACATAACCGCCATCGCGTCGAAGACCTCCAGAGTTTCCTGCGTCTGCGTACTCAAGGCTTGACGTTGCAGACTGATACAGTCGCCGCTCATGAGAGAATCGGTGAGTAAACGCATGCGCTCGGACTCGGACAGAGCCAGGTAGTCCACGCGCCCGGCCGTCGACTGCACGAACAATTCGGCCACGGCCGTGCTATGGCGCGAGGACTCCTGGCGCAAGTCCATGCACAGCAGGAAGAAGCCGAAGGTCTCCACGAGGCGGATCAAATCCTTGAGTTCACCCTCGGCGATAACGCGGTCGCCGTGCGAACACAGCGAGGCGTGTATCAGATAGAGATCGGCGAGGAGTTCGGCCGCTGTCGTGTAACCACCCTCGATAAGCGGTTCGGGATGGTTGTCGAGGCGTTTTCTAAGGGTGCGTAGATTACACTCAAGCCGGTGGCGCATGATGTAAAGTTTGCGGCGGTAGGGTTCGTGGCGGAAGCGGTCGAGATTTTCGCTGAACGCCTTGGTAGCGAACGTCCCGCAGACATTTAGGCTGTCGAGCAAGGCTTGCGATGGTTGGCAGAGCCGGCTGGAATGGGTGAGGATGCGGCTGAGCGACATGACGCGCTTCAGATACTCCAGCACCACTGCCTGCGCCTTGAGACGCAACGCGAGCACCGTAGTCTCGGGCTTGACGTTGGGGTTGCCGTCGCGGTCTCCGCCTATCCATGAACCGAAACGCAAAAAGCTCGGCACGCTGATCGTCTGACCATCCGGCATAGTCTCGCTATAGGTATTAGCAATGGCCTTTTCCAGATAGCGATAGGTAATTGGCACCGCCTGAAATAAACATTCGTGAAAATACAGCACGCCGTTTTTGATCTCGTCGCGCACTTGACGTCGTGACGTGCGTACCTCATCGGTCTTCCATAAAATCTGGATCTGTCCTTCCAGCGTTTTGATTATCTCTGCCTGCTCGTTGCGGCTTAATGTTGAATCGTTCAGGCGCTCACTGGTGATAAAGATACGTCGTAATGCCTCCATAATAGTCTGGCGTTTGGACTCGGTCGGGTGGGCGGTAATGACCGGAATATAAGCAAGCCGGTCGAGCAGCGTTTGCAGTTGTCCGGCGCTCACACCCTGGGCATGGAATAAGCGTAGCGTATGGTCAAACGACCCGAGCCAGAGCGGCCCGCCCTTATGCACCTGATGACGTCGCTGCCGGTGTTGAAAGGCCTCTTCGGCGATGTTGACCAGGCTAAAATAGGTGCTGAAGGCGCGTACTACGTGGGTCAGCGTATCCGGGTCGAGGGCGCCGATAAGCCGTGCTAATTGCGTACGCTTGCGCGGATTATTAGTCAGGCGCAGATCAATATAGCCTTGGCGCAACATCTCCACGGCCTTGAGCACACGCCCGCCCGCCTGGGCATGCAGGACATTGCCCAGCAGGTTGCCGAACAATTTGACGCGCGCGCGCAACTCCGTATCGGTAGGTTTTTTGGCCATGGGTAAGGACTAAAAAAATTCGGCGAAGCTGAAAAGTGTGCAGGCAGGATAAGACCCTGCGCGACGGTTTATGGTTAATTCTAAAGCGCGACATTATAACTCTTTATGCCCGGGTAATCTCACTTCGGGCATGGCTGTCCGCTAAACCGCTGACTCTTTTATTATCTGCTGATATAAGGAAATATACTGCTGCGCGCTTTTTTGCCAGCCAAAATCCTGCTGCATGCCTTGTTTGGCGAGGGCGCGCCATTTGTGGCTGCTGGAAAAATAGCCGATGGCGCGCAACAAGGCTGCAAGCAAGGCGTGCGGCGTGGGTTCATCAAACATAAAACCCGTGGCCGCGCCGGACTTCATACTCTCCGGCGTGGTATCGACAATCGTATCGGCCAGGCCGCCGGTGCGCCGCACGATTGGAATCGTTCCATAACGCAGGCTGTAGATCTGGTTCAGGCCGCAGGGTTCGAAGCGCGATGGCATGATAAACATATCCGCACCGGCCTCAATGCAGTGCGCCAGTTCTTCCTGGTAGCCGATATAAACGCCCATGCGTCCGGGGTATGCCGCCGCACACTGGATTAATGTTTGCTCCAGCGCCTTCTTGCCGCTGCCTACCACCGCAATCTGAATAGGGTAGCGCATCAGTTCCGGCAAAATCTTGACCAACAGATCCATGCCCTTCTGCTCGACCAGTCGTCCCACGTAAGCGATCAGCGGCAGGCCTTTGACCTCGGTCAGCGCAAAGCGCCGCTGCAAGTCGGCTTTATTATGTGCCTTCAATTTCAGTGTGAGTGAATTATAGTTTTGCGCGATGTAAGGATCGTGGCGCGGATCCCAGAGGCTGTAATCAACGCCGTTGAGGATACCGCTCAGTTTTGCCGCGCGATGGTTGAGCAGTCCCTCCAGACCGTAGCCAAATTCCGGTGTGCGGATTTCCTGGGCATAGCGAGGACTGACGGTGTTTAACCGGTCGGCAAATATCAGACCGCCTTTTATGAAGGAAAACTGGCCGTAGAATTCCATGGCCTCGGTTGACCACAGTTGCGGTGGCAGCCCCAGGGATTGAAAATGCGCCCAGGAAAACAATCCCTGATAGGCCAGATTGTGGATAGTAAACAGTGTCGCAGGCCGCTTCGATTCCTGTGCAAGTAGTGCCGGAACCAGGCCGGTTTGCCAATCATTGCAATGCACCAGATCGGGTCGCCAGTTAAGTCCTGCGCGATCCAGCGCAAGACTTACCACGGCACGTGCAAACACGCAAAAACGCGCCGCATTATCCGGCCAGTCATAACCCTCAGGCCCGGCATAGGGGCCGCCGGGGCGGTCGAAATATTCCGGCGCGTCGATCAGATACAATTTAATCTGCGTCCCCGGCACGCGTCCTTCAAGCACCGTCACTGGTGCCTGAGCGCCCGGAATAATGAGTTGGGCCACGGCGGTAAGTTCACCCGCGCGCGCCAGCACCTCGCGATAGGCGGGCATCACCACGCATATATCCTGCCGCAATCCCTTGAGCGCCACGGGCAGATAACCGGCGACATCCCCGAGGCCGCCGGTTTTAATCAGCGGATGCAATTCACTGCAAGCATATAGAATCTTGGGCATACTATTTTGTCCTAGTTAAGGCTTGTCTCGTAAAACTACCCATAATCAGCCGCAATCCTTCCCTATAAACGCCGGGATTATGGCAGTATTCAAATTATAAAGTTCGCAGTGTTAATAATGTTACGCCAAGAGGCACGCATAATGAGAATCGCACTACTAGGACTCGGCAAGATGGGGGCTAATATGGCGCGTCGCCTCGCACGCCATAACATCGAAGTCGTCGGCTTCAACCGCTCGCAGGAAATCGTCGATGAACTTGCCGCCCAGCGCATTATTATTCCGGCCCGCACTTTAAGCGAGGTGGTTGCTAAACTAGCCGCGCCGCGCGTGGTCTGGTTGATGCTCCCGGCAGGCGTCACTACCGAAGAGGCGATCAACCAGTTAGTTCCCTTGCTATCCAAAGGCGACATTATCGTCGATGGCGGCAATTCCAATTATCGCGACAGCGTCCGGCGCGGGCAATCCCTTATGCAAAATGAGATCGGCTTCATGGACGCGGGCACTTCCGGCGGCATCTGGGGCCTGGAAAACGGCTACTGTCTGATGGTCGGTGCTACAAAACAGACCGTGGATATTGTGTCCCCGGTACTCAAGGCCTTAGCCCCCGCCCCTGATCGCGGCTGGGCGCATGTCGGTCCCATTGGAGCCGGACATTACACCAAGATGATCCACAACGGCATCGAATACGGCATGATGCAAGCCTATTCGGAAGGCTTCACGCTGTTGCATCGCAAGGAAGAATTTAATCTCGACCTGGCCCAGATCACCGAGTTGTGGCGGCATAGCTCTGTGGTGCGCAGTTGGCTGCTTGATCTTACCGCGCAGGCCTTCAAGGTTGACGAAACCACAACTCCCGGAACCGCTGCCCCCAAGCCCGCCCAAATTCTGGAGGCCTTGTCGCCTTATGTGGAAGATTCAGGCGAGGGGCGTTGGACGGTAATCGAGGCCATTGAACTGGGCGTTGCCGCGCCGGTGATTACGCTCGCCGTACAAATGCGTTTTGCCAGTCGTGAAACGACCGGCTACGGATACCGTTTATTGTCGCTGATGCGCAAGGCCTTCGGCGGGCACGTCGCCCCCAAAATCGAGAAAAAATCATGATAGATTCCTGCGTATTTGTTATTTTTGGGGCCACGGGAAACCTGGCGCAGAATAAATTGTTGCCCGCCCTGTATCACCTGGAAGACGCGGGGCGCTTAGGCAAAGCCATCATGATTGTCGGCTTCGGGCGCCGCGACTGGGACAATGAGGCGTGGCGCAATGAGGTGGCCAGATTGCTTGAATCACGAGTGCGCCGCGGCCTTGATACTACCGTGTTCGAAACCTTTCGCCGGCGTCTGCATTTTTTCCAGGGCGATCTGGACGATCAACAGGCGTACCAGCGTCTGAGCGAGTTTCTGGATCAGTCATCGTTCAGCGACAACAGGGTGTTCTACATGGCCATACGCCCGGCGGAATTCGGCAGCGTGAGTCAGCACCTGGTCGATGCCGGTCTGCATCAGGAGACTGATGGCTGGCGGCGTCTGGTGATTGAAAAGCCATTCGGCTACGATCTGGAGAGCGCGGAGTTGCTTGAAGAGCGCCTGCATCGAAACTTCAGCGAGCGTCAGATTTTTCGCATCGATCATTATCTGGGTAAGGGAATGGTCCAGAATGTTCTGGTATTTCGCTTCGCCAATATCATGCTGGAACCGGTGTGGGATCGTAACAACATCGACCACGTGCAGATCACCCACTCGGAGACGCAGGGCATCGGCGGGCGCGCGAATTACTATGATGGTGTGGGTGCATTGCGCGACATGCTGCAAAGTCATTTGCTGCAACTCATCACATTGGTAGCGATGGAGCCGCCGCCTAACATGGATGCAGAATCCCTGCGCGATGAAAAAGTGAAGGTGCTCAAATCCATTCGCCCAATTCCGCAAAGCGCAGTACACGCGCAGGCCTTCCGCGCGCAGTACACGCGCGGTAAACTGGACGGGGATAAGGTGGTGGGCTATGTGGATGAACAGGGCGTCGATCCCAAAAGCACCACCGAAACGTACGCAGCGGTCAAACTCTACATCGACAACTGGCGCTGGCGAAATGTGCCGTTTTATATCCGCACCGGCAAACGCATGGCGAAAGACACCTCGTATATTTCCATTCGTTTCAAAGAGCCGCCGCAGCGACTGTTTAGCGAGACTCCCATCGAAAAGATCAACCCCAATTGGGTATTGCTCGGGATACAGCCGGATGAATGTCTGCGCATAGAATTACAAGCCAAGGTTCCGGGTTTGGAGATGAACACGCGCACGATTGCGCTGGATGCCAGCTTCCGCAATGAATCAGAACCTCAACTTGATGCCTACGAGGCCTTGCTGCTCGACGTCATCGTGGATGATCATTCACTGTTTCTGCGCTATGACGAGATCAAGTGGGCATGGAAAATTATGGATCCAATCCTCAAGGTGTGGTCGATGGAGCGCGACTTTATTCCCACTTATCCGGCCGGAAGCTGGGGGCCGGAGGAGTCAAGCCGCCTGTTTCATCGCGAGTACCAGACATGGCGTAACGGTTTGGGGCCTCACGAAAAAGAATAATCCAGAGTCTTCACTGACATTAATTCCAACAAACAGGCCGCATAACTTATGTCTGACTTGACTCAATCACCTGCCTGGCAGGCACTTCAGCAGCACTACACAGCACTATTGCCTGTGCAAATGCGCGATCTATTCGCCGGCGATCCGCAGCGCTTTGCAAAATATTCGCTTAGCTGCGGCGACCTGCTGCTCGACTATTCTAAAAATCGTATTACCGATGAGACCCTGGTCTTGTTACAGAATCTGGCGCGTCAGGCCAAACTCAAGACCTGGATAGAAAAGATGTTCAACGGAGAAAAGATCAACTTCACCGAATACCGCGCCGTGTTGCACGTGGCTTTGCGCAACCGCTCCAACCGGCCCATCAGTACAGAGGGCAGGAACGTCATGAAAGATGTCAATGCAGAGCTTGCGCACATGCGTGAGTTCAGCGAGGCGATCCGCAACGGTGTCTGGAAAGGCTATACGGGCAAGGCTATCAGCGATGTTGTTAATATCGGCATTGGCGGTTCGGATTTAGGGCCGATGATGGTGTGCGAGGCGCTCAGGCCCTATGCCAAGCCCGGACTGCATGTGCACTTTGTGTCGAATGTAGACGGTACACATCTCGTCGAAACCCTGAAGGATCTTGACCCGGAAACCACGCTGTTCATCGTCGCCTCCAAAACCTTCAAGACTCAGGAGACCTTGACCAATGCGCACTCAGCGCGCGACTGGTTTTTGAAAAAGGCGAATGATGAAAGCGCCGTGGCAAAACACTTTGTTGCGGTGTCCACGAATGCCAAAGAGGTGGTTAAGTTTGGCATCGACATCAGCAACATGTTCATATTCTGGGACTGGGTGGGCGGACGCTATTCGTTGTGGTCGGCCATCGGGTTACCCATTGCCATCGACATCGGCATGGATAACTTCGAGGCCTTATTGAGCGGCGCGCACGAGATGGACGAGCATTTTCGCAACACACCCTTCGAGCGCAACATGCCCGTCATCATGGCCCTGCTCAGCATCTGGTATAACGATTTTTTCGGCGCGCAGAGTCATGCATTGCTGCCCTACGATCAATACATGCATCGCTTCCCGGCCTATTTTCAACAGGCCGGCATGGAGAGCAACGGCAAGAGTATAACGCGCGACGGCACGCCGGTGGATTACCCGACAGGCGCGGTGATTTGGGGCGAGGCAGGTACCAACGGGCAACATGCGTTTTATCAATTAATCCATCACGGCACGCGTCTGGTGCCCGCCGATTTTATCGCGCCCATCATTACGCATAATCCGCTCGGCAATCACCACGCCATCTTGCTTGCCAATTTCTTTGCGCAGACAGAGGCGCTGATGAAAGGCAAGACCGCCGATGAGGCGCGCACCGAACTGGTCAATGCGGGCATGAGCGGGAAAGACCTGGAGCGCCTGTTGCCGCATCGTATATTTCCCGGCAATAAACCTACAAATTCCATCCTGATAAAAAAAATAACGCCCTTTACATTAGGCTCGCTCATTGCCTTATACGAGCACAAAATTTTCGTGCAGGGCATTATCTGGAATATTAATTCATTCGATCAGTGGGGCGTGGAACTCGGTAAGCAACTTGCCCAGAATATTCTGCCGGAACTGGAGGGTGCGGGAATTGTCAGCTCACATGATGTATCCACGAACGGCTTGATTAACCACTTTAAAGCGCACCAACACGAGGAATAATAAAAATCACCTCACATCAAATGAGGTGGATATTCATTGAAGAGATTTAACGCGGGTACAGGAGGAGATAAGTATGCAGGCGACAAGCGAAACCAAACCTGTCAAGAAGTTGCAAACCGTTCGGCGCAGCACGGAACGTCACTGGGTCGGCGATGGCTTTCCCGTGCGCACGCTGTTGGCCTATTCGAGTCTGGGTGCACAGATCAGTCCTTTCCTGCTGCTCGATTATGCCGGGCCAGCCGAGTTTCCACCCACCCAACAACGCCTGGGTGTGGGCGAACATCCGCACCGCGGATTTGAGACGGTAACTATTGTTTACTCGGGCGAGGTGGAACATCGGGATTCGTCTGGCGGCGGCGGTCACATCGGCCCCGGTGACGTGCAATGGATGACGGCGGCATCCGGTGTAGTTCACGAGGAATTTCACGGGCGCGATTTTACCCAGCACGGCGGCATGTTCGAGATGGTGCAACTGTGGATCAATCTGCCCGCCAAGGACAAAATGTCAGCGCCACGTTATCAGGCTATTATGCACGACCAGATTCCCACGGTAAGCCTGCCGAATGGACAGGGAAGTATACGTGTCATTGCCGGAGAATTCGCTAAGGCGGTAGGACCGGCTCAAACATTTACGCCTATCCATGTGTGGGATTTGCACCTGGTGAGCGAACAACAGATCGAGCTGGATGTGCCTGACGGTTACACAACTATGCTGGTAGTGTTAAAGGGTACCGTGCGCGTGAACAATATCGAGACCATCGGTGTCGCTGAGATAGGGATATTTGATCGGAGCGGCGCGTGTATCAGACTCGACAACGCGCAAAATGCAACGGCGCTGCTGCTGTGTGGGGAGCCGATTGACGAACCCATTGTCGGCAGCGGCCCTTTTGTCATGAACAGCGCCCAGGAAATCAGCCAGGCAATTGCGGATTATCAGAGCGGCAAGATGGGGCATCTGACATGATGACCGGCTTGCTGTGATGGTTCAGTTACTGCCACGTAAACCAAAGATATATTGAATCCATTTTTTTGCCGTGGGTGTCAGGCCTTCCTTGCGGCGCACATCCGCGACGCGGCGATTGATCTGCGCCAGCGTTGGATAAATATGAATGAAGTTCGATAAGTCAGCCGCCTTCATTTTCCTGGACATCGCTAATACATATTCATGAATCAACTCACCGGCCTGCGGCCCTGCTAAGGCCGCCCCCAGTAACCTTCCTTTTGGGTCGGTGATGATCTTGGCAAAGCCTGCGGTTGTACCGTCCGTCTGCGCACGATCCATATCATGAAAGGGAAAGGTGTAGACCCTATATTTAATACCTCGATCTTTCGCCTCGGTCTCGGATAACCCGACACGTGCAATTTCAGGATCGGTGAATGTGCACCAAGGGATTACGCGCCTTTCCACCCTGGCGGGCCAGTGAAACAAGGCGTTGCGTAATATCACACCGGCCTGATGTTCGGCCATGTGCGTAAACTGATAACCGCCGGTAACATCGCCGCAGGCGTAGACATGTCTATTGGTGGTGCGCAGACGCTCGTCCACTTTTATATGGCCATTTTCGAGGGCTATGCCGGCGTTGCGCAGACCGAGATTATCCGAGTTGGAGCGGCGTCCCGTTGCGATTAATAGATGTGTGGCATGAATGGTTCTTTCCGAAGCGCCCGACTTAACATGAAGCCGAAGATTTCCGGCTTGCCCTTCTACGTGCAGTGTCGTGTGCTCAAGATAAAATTGCACACCTTCATCGCTTAATTGCTTTAACGCTACTGCGGCAATGTCGGAGTCTTCCCTGGGAAGGATATGCTTGCCCCGTTGCACAACATGCACCTGTGTGCCCAGCCGGCAAAATGCCTGCGCCATCTCTAGACCGATTGGTCCGGCACCGAGCACAATGAGCGATGGCACGCGCTTCTGTAATGAAAACACGGTTTCATTGGTGAGATACGGAGCCGACTCAAGCCCATCTATCTTAGGGATTGCGGGTCGCGAACCGGTGGCGATGACAAAATTCTTCGCGGTAATTGCGCGGCCGTTGACGGAAAAGGTTTGCGCATCGGTGAACTGCCCGGCGCCGAACAGCACCTCAATACCCAAGCCGCGAAATCGTTCAGGGCTGTCGTGCGGCTCGATGGTTTTAATCACACTCGCGACACGTTGCATAACCGCACCGATATCAACCGTTGGCATGTTTGCCTCGATACCGAATTGTTGCGCCGTGCGAATGGTGTGTGCGACTTTTGCAGAATGCAGTAAGGCCTTGCTCGGCACGCAACCGTAATAAAGGCAGTCGCCACCCAGCGCGTGCTTCTCGATGAGTATCACCTTCGCGCCCAGCGCGGCACCTCCGGCTGCCGCAACCAGGCCGCCCGATCCGCCGCCGATGATGCAAAGATCAAATTCTGGTTTGTTCATGAGAAACCCACCTGCGCATGCAATAGGATCGATTATGACGTGATTAGGGTATTTTTGCGGTGTTTTTCCCTAATATTTGCGTGGTTATGGAAAAGTTAACGGTTTTTTTCTGGTATGGTGTTCACTCAAAAGTCTTGACGGATACGCTATACAGCTAGCAATATCTGTTATGTAACTAAGGACTCTCTGATTTAATCAGAGAGTCCTGCGGCACAGGGATGTGCCGTCATTTTCAATGGCAGTAAGCCGTTGAAAATGAAGGAAAGCAAAAACCACGTTTTTCGCTTTCCGTGCTCTGAGAATTCCAGGATGGAATTATTCAGAGTTTCCCTAAGTGTTTGGCGTCAAGCTTTCAAATCATAGAGGAATTTACATGAGCAGAACAACGATGGTTAAGGGCTTTATTCTGGCAACGGCCGCCGCCGGTTTTTTTGCAACTGCGGGTTTTGCCACGGCCGCGGATGAGATGGCCGCCGCTGGCACTGAGGGTAATGTGCATTGTGATGGCGTGAATTCGTGCAAGGGGCGCGGCGACTGTAAGGGTGAAAACGGTTGCAAGGGTAAGAATAGTTGCAAGGGGCAGGGGTTTCTGAATATGACTGCGGAAGAGTGCGATGCCGCCAAGATCACTGCGGCAGCGGATGCGCAAGCAGGCCAGTAGTAGGTGTATGATTCAATACAGGCATCGCAAGATGCTCAGATTTTTTACAACCACTAACGAGAAGGGGCTTTATGAAAAAAGAAATTTCGTTTAAAGGATTAGTTCTGGCAACCGCTGCCGCCGGTATTTTTGCCACCGCAGGTTGCGCCATGACTGAACAAAATCATCATATGAACACCGCTGGCGGTGTTAAATGTACGGGCGTGAACTCCTGCAAGGGAAAATCAGCCTGCAAATCCACCACCAACAATTGCAAGGGTCAAAATAGTTGCAAGGGTAGTGGCTTTGAAATGAAAGATAGCGCCGCTGCCTGCAAGACGGCTTTTGATAGCATGTGGGGCGGACCGCATGGTACCAAAGTGCCTTATAAGCCTTAATAATTTTTGATAATTAGTTGCAGAGGCTCGGGAGATTTCCCCCGAGCCTCTTGTTACTGAACCTCGCCTGCTTATCCGCATTTTTGTTTACTTAGTTCGCTAAAACTATGACACCTGCACCTTCATCGCAGAAATTTCCATTCCTCGGTTACGGTCTGGGTCTGCGCAAGGAACACTACCAAACCATTCTCGACACGCTGCCTGAAGTGGGTTGGTTTGAGGTGCTGTCCGAAAATTATATGGTGCCCGGCGGCAAGCCGCTTTATAACCTCGACCGCATACGCGCGCATTATCCCGTGGTGATGCACGGTGTATCGCTGTCTATCGGTGCAAGCGGCGCGCTGGATAAAGAATATTTACGCCAGCTGAAAACGTTGGCTGACCGTATCGAGCCACATTGGGTATCGGATCATTTATGCTGGACAGGTGACAACGGCCTCAACATGCATGACCTGTTGCCGCTACCTTATACGGAAGAGGCCTTGAGGCATGTGGTTGCGCGCATAAACCAAGTGCAGGATTTTCTAGGGCGGCGCATTCTTATCGAAAATGTATCCAGCTATTTGACGTATGCGGATTCGGCGATGAGTGAGTGGGAGTTTATCCGCGCCATCACTGAGCGTGCGGATTGCCTGCTCTTGCTGGATATTAATAATGTTTACGTCAGTGCGCGCAATCATCAGTTCGACCCGCACGATTTTCTGAACGGCATCCCCGTTGAACGCGTGCAGCAATTTCATCTGGCCGGCCATAGCATGAACGGTAATATCATTATCGACACCCACGATGCACCGGTTATTGATCCCGTATGGGAGCTGTACGAATATGCTGTGCGGCGCTTTGGGCAGGTGAGCACGATGATCGAGCGCGATGATAATATTCCGGCGCTTGAGGAAGTCATGAGCGAACTGGACAAGGCTCGCAGTATTGGCGATACCGTGCATGCTCAAGGTTTCACAGCAGCTGCGCGCAACTCAATGCAGGCCAGGGCAGTTCGATGAACCACTTAGCCCACGTTCAAAAAGATTTCCAGGAATATTTGCTGACGCCCACACCCGCGCCCGACATCCAGCAACACATCGTGAACACTGCGCAGGCCTCTGCAGAATTACGTCTGGGTATTTATGCGGATGCTTACCGGCTGCGTCTGGCCGAGGTCTTGAGCGGTGATTACGAGGCCTTGCATGGCCTGCTCGGTGATGAGCAATTCGAAACACTCAATTTGAAATATATCGACGCTCATCCTTCCCGGCATTTCTCGTTGCGTTATTTCGGGCAACACATGGGTACATTTCTGCGGAAAACCGAGCCGTATGCCGGGCAACCAATGCTGGCCGAGCTAGCAGAATTCGAATGGGCATTGATTGACGCCTTCGATGCGCGCGATAGTGAAATCGTTACGCTTGATGATATGGCAAGGTTAGCCCCCGAGGCTTGGCCTGAGATGCGGTTTGTCTTGCATGACGGTGTGCAGCGTTTGGATTGTGCGTGGAATGTGCAGCAAATATGGGGTGCGCTTAAGGAAAATAACATACCCGCAGCGCCGCAGCGCAATCAGGTATCGCAAGCCTGGCTGATCTGGCGTCGCGACCTTGCAACCTATTTCCGCGTGCTTAGCGTGCCAGAGGCTTGGGCGCTGGATGCGGTGCGTAGCGGTGGGAGTTTTGCGGCTCTATGTGAAGGCCTCTGTGAGTGGTTTCAAGAGAGTCAGGTCGCCGCGACCGCTGCTGGTTTTTTGCATCGCTGGGTGAGCGATAGTCTTATCAGTAAGCTTATGCCGGCCGAAGATTAGCATGTCTATTGCACCTGAACAGGATTCATGCCGGGCATTTGTTGAGTAGGCTTCGTGGCCTGGTCTTCCATCGGCTGGGTTGGAATCGGCTTAGTTGATTTAATAGCCTGAGAACCTTTACCGATGTGGGCAATCAAGCCTTTGCAATCGCTGTCCTCGCCCGGCCCGGTCTCGATGAGTGGGATGATTGCGGCCAGTGGTGTCAACAGGGCGCCGAGTACAACCGCCGCACCTGCGCGCGCGGCAACCTTTTGCATATCGGGTGCGAAGGTGGGTTTTTTAAAGGTGCCGCGCGCAAATAGCGGCGAGCGTGCGCTCAGGAAACTGGGGTCTTTCGGAAGCGGGCGTAATGTAAGATGTATGGACTCATCTTTAAGATTGATGTTGCCATCGCCCGTAATATTCGTATCAACGGTGTCGAGCACGAAAACTTCTGTGTTCATAAGTCCGTTGTTGACCTTAAAGTCTGCAACCATGCAGCGCACCGCGACGGTTTCATCCCCGCCAAACAGAAATTTAATAATCTCGGCGCCGTCGATGCCGATAATCTCCAGGAGCAAATTACTGATTTGTCCGCCCGACATGGAAAAACCTGCCCGACCATCGGCAGTGGCCAGCAATTTGGCAAACGAATTTCCGGAGCCTGTAAATTTTGCCTTCCCGCCGATAAGTCCGATGCTTGTTTCAGTTAATTTTATCGTTGGAAATAATTTGTTAAGGGATAATCTCTTGAACGTGATGTCAGCCTGAGCAGTAGCAGGTTCCGTGCGTGTACGCAGTACGATATTGGAGATAACATTGCCGCCGGCCACGCCAAAATTGAGTGGCTGTAACGTAAGCACACCATTAGCCAGTTTCAGGTGTGCCTTAAGATCATCCAGCGGCAGTTTTCGGCCGGTTATACTTTTGGCCGTTAAGGTCACGTCGGCATCGACGGCGCGCAAGCGATCTAGCTTAAATTCCATGTTGGGCAACACGCGCGCACGGCTCGCCAACTGCGCGGCTGCCTTTTTCTGCGCTGCAGATGCTGTTTCACCAGCGCCGGTCTGCGGTGGCGCGCCGATAAGACCGCCCAGGTCGTCAATATCGAGTTTGCGCGAGATCAAATTTGCGCGCACAAATGGTTTTTTGCCGCTCACATCAACATTGAAATCGCCGGCAAGATCACTGTCGCCAACCTTCCCTGAAAATTTATCCAACTGCCAGGTGTTGCCTTTGCGAATCAAACGCCCGCTAATCCGGTAAGGCGGCGTTGACGGCAGGCTGACGCCGGTGAGCAGGAACAAGTCAGACAAATCGTCACCGCGCAGATCAAGTTGCGTGTTCACGGCGGCTAATGCGGCCAGGCCTGTGACGGTGCCGTCGACCAATGCGCGGGTCTTGCCAATTTGAATGTCGGCCTTGAGCGGATAGGGAGTTTGCTGATCGAACAACGACAAGACCTTGCCGCCTTGCCCCTCGGCCTTTATGGGCTGCCCTTTGAGCACCCCCTGAGCAGTAAATTTTATTCCGGTCTGGCGGGCATCTTGCGTCGTAGAAGCCGGGGCAACGGCAACGGTCATATCCGTTTTAATCGCCGGGTCGCGGAAAGTCAGTGTGCCCTTGCCGACAGTCAGCCGTTCGATGCGCGGGGCCTGATCTTTAATGGATTGCTGGCGCTTAAGTATCCAATTGCGCCTTCCGTCGGCGCTTTTCTCAAGCAGAACCTTGGGGTCGGAGAGCGACACCTCTGGAAGTACGATGTCACCTTTTAAAAGGCTGAGGAGGCGAATGCTGAAATCGAGTTGCGGAATGTCGAGCATGGTTTTGCCTGTTCCCCACTCGGCATTGGCAAGGCGCAGTTGTTCTGCGTGAATGCGCGGTGGGAAGGGCAAAAAATCCACATCCAGATTGCCGTTAATCG
Source organism: Gammaproteobacteria bacterium (assembly GCA_039914705.1). Taxonomy (GTDB): domain Bacteria; phylum Pseudomonadota; class Gammaproteobacteria; order SURF-13; family SURF-13; genus JBDSTW01. Next base: position 16,326 of record JBDSOT010000006.1, read on the forward strand.
CAAACTCGCGGCCGGTCTTTTCCGTGACCTTCGCGCCGATATAACCGCGCAGCAAATTCCAGTCAAACACCGAGAGAAAAATAGCGATAACGGCAATGAAGGCGACAATTACAACGGCTATCCATTTCCATGTTCGCATGGACGATCTCCTTGATTCGCCTTGAAATAATTCTTATACGGTAACGAGGTTCTAAGGCGTTGTATAGCTCTAATTTTTATTGTACCCCAAGCGTATTCGAGAGGCCCGGAATGTATAGCAATTTAGGGCGCTGATACACGGAACGTCGCGATAGAAAATATTTTAAGGAGCAGCCCAGGCTTCTTATCTTTCCGGGTAATGACTAACGCCTGCCAGGTATGACTTCACAGACTGTTCGTCGATAACCCGGGAATGCAACCCACATATTT
>JBDSOT010000038.1:0-19974 GCA_039914705.1 Gammaproteobacteria bacterium
AGGTCATGCTGAGTTTGGAGAAATTCCCCGGCCCCGCCTGGGACGTGCTAAGCCGTATCGGCAAGATGGCGCTGACTACGCGGACACATCGCGAGGGGCAACAGCGAACAGGCTAACTCAGTCTGTCATTCTGAGTTCAGCGAAGAATCAGGCGTTGCCAAGCAGAAATGTTGCCGGTCTGCGCTATTTGCCTGCTTGCATCTTTGCCATGATCGCGGGCAGCACTATAAGTGTGCACAGCAGGGCGAATGACAGTGCCAGCGTCAGCAGCAGACCCATACTGGCCATGCCGCGATGATTTGAAAACGCCAGTGCACCGAAAGAAGCTACCGTAGTCAGTGCGCTGAACAACACCGCGCGTGGTGTGCTGCTGTCGAATAATTCATCCACACTTATGCCGCTGCGCTTGCGCATGACGAGGTAGATGCCGAACGCAATACCCAGGCCGAGCAACAGCGGCAACGCAATCACGTTGGCCAGATTGAAGGGAATGTCCAGCAACGCAGAACTGGCCACTGTCAGGAGGGTTGCCAATGCCAGCGGCAGTAATACCAGCAGTGCGGCCGCGATGCTGCGCAGCATAACGAGCAACAATAGTATAGCCGCCAACGGCGCCGTAGCAGTCGCCTGCAAACATGCCTTAATCACCGCATCGCTGGCCTCCACCAACGCTACGGGCGTGCCGATTGCGTTGGGTGCCACGGCCTTGACCGCCTTCACAAAACGATACATGGCCTCGTTGCGGCTGACATCTTCTTTAGGGTAAATCTCGATGCGTGCGCGCCCATCGGCCGTTACGTAACGCTGCTTTAAATCGGCGGGCAGATCGTTAAGGGTTACCTTTTTCGGCATTAACGATAGGGATAATTTGGCCAGGCTCTGCGGCAAATCACCGATCACGGATTGAGTGAAATCCTCAAGCGTGCGTCCCGGCCAACCGGGTGCTGATTTGAGTCGTGTCAGTGCCTCGGCAAGGCGCATGCTGCTGGCGGCAAGTTCGCGGTTCGATTGAGTACGGCTTGTCACCAATAACTTTTCGCGGAATGCATCCAACGCGATTATATTTTCCTGCGTAGTCGGTTTGGCAATGCTATTTCCACCTGGCATCAAGGGCTGCAGAAACAGACTCATATCATCTATAGCGGCGAGCTTTTCATCTTGATTATCGGGGACAAAGCTCACCAGGGTAATCGTCTTGTCCACGAGCTTGAGCCGCTCCAGGCGCACCGCCAATTTTTGGGCCTCAGCAAGATTTCCGGTGAGTACGTCCAGCGTGTAAGGCGTAGTCTGCGGATTGTCGAGCAGGTCGAGGAAGGTGGCAACCGACTCGGTGGCGGGGTCTTTCATATTGAGCGGATTGAAGTCAAAGCGCGCCTGTGGCAACAACAGGGCCGCGCCTGCACTCACCGCCAGCGTAACCAAAATTATCATCGAACTGTAGCGGCGCACCGGAAAATGCAGGCGCGTGAGTATGTTGTCTTTTGACCCGGTTAATCGTGCGCGAACAGGCATCAGTGTGAGCAAGGCAGGCAGCACGGTCAAGTTGGCGAGCAGTGCGATAAACATACCGGCAGCGGAGATAATCCCTAACTCGGCAAGGCCTCGATAACTGGTCGGAACGAAAGAGAAAAAACTGATCGCCGCCGCAATGGCCGCGAGTGTGAGCGCGCCGCCGACGCCTTCAGCGGCGTGGCTTAACGCGGCTGCATGACTATCTTGCCGATCGAATTCCTCCCGGTAGCGCATCGCAAACTGTATGCCGAAATCCACCCCGAGGCCGATGAACAACACGGCGAAGGTTACCGAGATAAGATTCAAATACCCGATGGCAAAGGCGGCAAAGGCCGCCGTCCAGGTAAGTCCGATCAGCAATGTGATGAGTATCACCAGGGTCAGACGCAGCGAGCGCAGACCGGTAATAAGGATGAGGCAGACGAGGCCGAATGACAGTATCGTGGCGATTTCCGCGCCTTGCGCTACGCTCTGCAACTCTTCGTCGTCGATGGCGACTGGGCCAGTCAGACGAATGCGCACATCTTGCTGCGCCTCGGTCTCTGCAGCCAGCCGACGTATTGTATCGAGCGCGGCTGCGCCGGGTTGCAGGCTCGTGTAGTCGAGGCGCGGTTGTACGAGTATAAAGCTGCGCGGGTTATTCCCAAGCGCCTGTAAATTTCCCGAAAATTGATTTTGCCATGAGAGCGCTTGCCGGTGACCGGCAAGTTGAGCCTCGGCACTCGCGCTGATTTCATCGAATATCTTTTTTAACATCACACTATTTTCGGTGCCCGGATTTTCTTCCAGCGCACGCCCCAACACAGAAAATAAACCGCGCAAACTGGCATCGCCGGCAAGCGCGCCCATCAGCGGCGCAGCCTCTGCGAGCTTATCGCTCAGCTCCCACAGGTCTTTCCTTTCAAGATAAAGCAAACCATTACGCGCAAAGAAAATATCTTGCCCAGGCTGGTAAATTGACCGGGTCAGGCCCTGCGTCTGCTTGAGTTTTTCCGCAAGACTACTCGCCGCATTCTCGGCGCGCTGTGCGCTATTGGCATCGACCACCACGACGACAAGATCGGTAAATTGCGGAAAGGCCCGCTCCAGCTCACGCTCCAATTGCCGGAACGGAAGCCTGGCATCGAGCATGTTGGTGGTATTTGTGTCGAGCGAGAGGTGGCTTAAGGCGTAATAAAACAATGCGGCCGTCACCAGGATAACGGCGATGAGCAATCCGGCGGCATTGCGCGCGCACGTCTCGACCAAACGAATGATGATTTTACGATAGGAATTTTCTGCGCTCTCTAACAACGAGGCACCTCCGCCTTGCTAAAAATTTCCATGCATCTTGGGGGAGGAACATTCATGTGAAGGCTGAAAAAGTACCGCCCGTGTACTTCACTACAGCAGCCAATTTTTTCTGCGCGGCGCGAAAGCCGATGGCCAGCCGCGCAATGGCCAGCCATTGCGGCGGATGCAGGGCGACTGCCGCGAATAGATGCAATGCACGCAAAGTTCCGTTGACCTGAATGATATGTACCAGGCGTTGCGGCACCGACATGTCGGCCGTGTCCGCGACGGCACGAATGATCATGAAAGGGACTCTCGCTGCGTGTGCCACGGCTGCGAGCGCTGCACTTTCCATGTCCACCGCAATGGCACCTGAACGCTCGAACAGGGCGCGTTTTTCGTTTGCATTGCACAAGACCGCAGGGCTTTCCAGCATCGTACCCGTATAAATTTGGAAGCCAGGGGAAAGTTGCCGGTAGAGACGCTCATGCCATTCGGGACACACGGATAATAACGTCCCGTCTGCGGCAATTATTGTCTTGGGTAAAATCAGACTGCCGGGTTCGAGCCTGCTATCGAGCGCGGCGGCTGTCCCCCAGCTCAGCAGCGCAGTCGCGCCTTGATCGAGCAATAATTTTGCCGCCGCGCGTGCGCGCTGCGGGCCGATGCCTGAAAGCGCAAGTAACTGGTTGGAATAACGCGCGACGCTTCCGATGTTGACGCGCCGGCCGGTGATGATGCGCATCTCGGCACCCATTGCGGCGGCGATACCCAGCATCATAACGCCGCTTGTGTTAATAATTTACGGTAACGCGCCAGCGCCCAGAATGGGAAATATTTGTCGTAGCCATGATATTTTAAATAAAACACGCGCGGGAAGCCGGGCGCGGTGTAGGCGTCATCCCGCCATAATCCATTTTCATTTTGAGTGCGCAGCAAGTATTCGGCACCGCGCCGAACTTCAATGCAATCACCCGCACCGCCCGCCATCAAACCGAGCATGGCCCAAGCGGTCTGGAACGATGTACTCTTTACGGCCTGCCCGGCCTGGCCTGCATCGAAATAGCTGAAGTTATCCTCGCCCCAACCACCGTCTTCGCGCTGCGCCGCCTTTAACCAAGCCACGGCGCGACGCACCATGAAGTCATCCCTGGATATGCCAGCGCGTTCCAGGGCAACCAGCACCGACCACGAACCGTAGATGTAATTTGTGCCCCAGCGCCCGAACCAGGCACCCGTGGGTTCCTGCTCACTGCGCAGATACTCCAGGCAATTATCCATGGCCGGTTTATATTTATCGTCCGCCGAGGCGAGATGCGCTAATGAGGTTACGCAACGCGCGCTGACATCGGCCGTTGCCGGGTCCAGCAGGGCACCGTGATCGGCGAACGGGATTTCATTCAGATAATAATGCGTGTTGTCGGCATCGAATGAACCAAAGCCTCCGTTGCATGATTGCATGCCGCACAGCCAATCGGCGGCGCGGCGCACGGAGTATGCGTAGCGTTCGTCACCTGTCTGGCTCATCGCCCATACTACAGCGGCGGTGTCATCAAGATCGGGGTAATAGCTGTTGTCGAACTGGAACGGCCAGCCGCCGCCCTGAAGCTCGGGGCGATATTCGCGCCAATCACCGGGTGCCTCTAAAAGCTGGCGCTCCTTAAGCCAATCCAGGGCTCGCCTTGCTGCATCTTGCGCGGACTCGCCGCCCGCCTCTTGCAAGGCCAGGCAGGCCAATGCCGTGTCCCACACCGGCGAGACGCAAGGCTGACAATAGGCTGCATGCTCGTCGATGACGAGTAACTGATCAATAGCCGCCTTGGCATTTTGCCGATACGGATGATCTGCGGCATAACCCAAACAGGCCAAAGCCTCATAGGCATTCACCATGGCAGGGAAGATAGCGCCCAGACCGCCCGTTCCGTTCAGCCGTTCGATCAACCACGCCTCGGCCTTGCGCACGGCAAGTCTGCGTATCCAGTTCGGGATCAAAAATTCGAGGGTGTGGGCGGTCTTGCTAAGCGTCAGTAATAAACGGTTGAGTTTCGAGCGTATCGGGAAGTAATCGGTTTCCTGTTCGGGCGGCACGGTAAACAGCTCATGTATATCAACCGTGCGCGGATTTTTCGCCGGGGGTTTCAGGCTACACAGGATCAGCAGTGGCACCATGACAGTGCGCGACCAATATGAGACTTTGCTGATGTGGAACGGAAACCAGCGCGGCAGAAGCATGACTTCGACGGGAATGAACGGCACGCCGCGCCAGGGGAGCTGACCGAACAACGCCAGGCTTATGCGAGTGAATACATTCGCGCGCGCCGCGCCGCCGTGTTTCAAAATAGCCGCGCGCGCGGTTGCCATGTGCGGCGCTTGCGGTGAATCGTCCGCTAATTTCAACGCGTAATAAACCTTGACCGAGCAACTCATGTCGAACCGGCCGCCATAATATAGTGGCCAGCCGCCGTCTGCGGTTTGCCGCGCGCGCAGATAGACGCTTATCTTGCCTTGCAGGACGGTGTCGATCTCCCCCATGTAATGCATCATGAGGATATATTCCGCAGGGATTGTGCAGTCAGCCTCCAGCTCGTAACTCCAATAACCCTGAGAATGCTGGTGTGCCAGCAACGCCTGTTGCGCCTGGTGCAACGCGGCCTCGATATTATCCAGGTCATCTGTTGGGACGACGGCGGAAAACAGGCCAGTCTTGCGTTTCGCATCCGCAGCGAAGGGCGTTGCGCCGCTAGTCATTGACATTCGCCTTGCTGGGTGCAAGAGAGGTCGTTAGCGCGGGCAAGCTTAGTCCCATTAACTGAAACATGGCCGTCAACAATAAATTATTGCCGACGGTTAAATGGCTGGTGAGGATGGTGGCCTTAACGCTGCGCCGCGATATTTTTACCTGCTGGCCACTGGTGAAATCGCGATGCCGGTTGATCTTGCGTAGCGTGAGCATCGCCATGCCGATAGCCCATAGACAGAATTCGCGGATGCCTGTTTCGTTTTTGGGAATCAGCAAGGTGTAGGCCAGTGCATCTTTTAAATGAGCATGCGCGATGGCGATAAGCTGGCCAAGCCCCTGGCCGAAGCTGTCGCGGTAATTGCCGGGGGCCAGTTCATTGAGATCGAAACCGGCCGCGGAAAATATATCCTGCGGCAACCAGCAGGCATCGCGTCGTTTATCATCCCAGATATCTTTTAAAATATTCGTCATCTGCAGACCTTGGCCAAACGAGACTGCCAAAACCATTAGCGCCTCGCGCCGTTGGGCAAGCGCAGGCAAGTAATCGCAAAACAGCCGGGTCAACATCTCGCCGACGACACCGGCGACGTAATAACAATAACGGTTCAGTTGCGCTAAATCTCGCAGACCTTGCGCGGTCTGCATGTGCTGAAATTCCACCATACCTTCAGACATAACACGCACGCACTCAAGCAACGCCTCGCGCTGCGATTCATTAAAACTCAATGTGATAGCGATGACCTGCGGCATGCAGCGGATTAACTCGTGTTCGTCGGGGATGGTGGAGGCGGAAAGCAGCGGGGAAAGCTCGGCGGCGAATTGTTGCGCTGAATGCTCCCCGGCCACCACGCCAACCAACCGCTGGCCGAAAAGGCGTTTTTGCGCAGGCAACAGGCACGGCTCATCCTCGATGGTGTCCATGGTGCGGCAGAGCAAATAGGCGTTGGACACGACCTTGCGCAGGGCGCTAGGCAATTGCGGGATGGTGAGCGCAAAGGTGCGCGAGACACCCTTTAGCAGATGCGCCTGAAGGGCATCGCCGGACAGGGTCGCGATGGGTGCCTGGCGCGAGTCGTCAGAAAGATTTTCGTGGTATTGTTTTAGCTGATCCGGCACTGTGACCTACCCTCCGTATGGCTGGTCGTGGCAGAGATTGTAAACTCAGGAGGCCTGTCTACAGGCAATTAATGCGTCCGTCTCCTGTTTCAGGCGCACCAGAATCTCTTTGTAATCGTAGGCCCCGAGGTGCTCGCCGAGGCGCATGAGATTTACATATTGCGGCCCGCACCATAAGCCCAGGTCGGCATCATTGGTCTCGCCCGGTCCGTTGACGCGGCATCCCATAACGGCGATGGTGATGGCGTAATTGGCGGCATATTTGGTCATGTCGCGCACTTGTTCGGCAAGTTCGATGAAGCCTTCGTTTTCAACGCGCGAACAACTCGGACAACTGATGATGTTGAGCGAGTCGCGCCCGTAATCGACGACGCTGCGCACGCGCCCGGCGGCGATGTCGGCGAGGATCTCGCGGCCCGCGCTGATCTCTTCGGCCTTGCGCGCATTGGATACCGTAAGCGATACACGAATCGTATCGCCGATGCCACGGCTGATAAGTTGTTCGAAGGCAATGCGCGTCTTGATGATACCATCGGGTGGCATGCCGGCCTCGGTGACGCCAAGATGGATCGGCACGTTGGGGCGTTCGGCGGCGAAGCGCTTGTTGATCTCGATGACCTTGAGCGGATCGGAATCTTTGAGCGATACGCAGTACTGCGTAAAGCCGATTTGATCAAGTAATTCGCAGTGCGCGTGGGCACTCGCCAGCATCGGCGCAAGCGAATCTTCACTGCCGAACTGTTCTACGGTGTCCGGATCCACCGAACCGCAATTGACGCCTACGCGAATCGCACAGCCGTATTTAGCCGCAATCTCCGCGATGTACTTGACCTTGTCCTGCCAGGGTTTCTGGCGCTCGTGATGATACAAATGCCCGGGGTTGTAGCGCACCTTATCGACGTGCGGTGCGACTATACGCACCAGACGATAATTTTCCTGCAAATCGACCACCAGGTTGGCCGAAGTCTGCGCGCGGATGGTGGCGAGCGCCGCAGCATCGCGTGTGTTGTCCACGGCCACGCGAATAATATCGGCACCCGCTGCGAGCAGATCGTTGATCTGGGCTACGGTCGCCCCGGTATCCTGCGTATGCGTGGCGCACATGCTTTGCACGGCAATCGGATTGCCGTTGCCGATGATCACCGAGCCAATGCGCACCGCACGCGTCAGGTTACGGGGGATTGTGGGTGAAGCTGATAGTAAGGGATTCACCACTCTCAAGTCCTTAGCTGATAATTTATAACTGACATTATATAGATGTGTTTCAGCCAGTTCACACCGGTAAACAGTTAACAGATTTAGAGCCGCTCACTGTGTTGCGGATGAAACCACCGCTAGCCCTGCCACATCCTGGCCAAGAACGGCAAAGTTACGGTAATACTCATCAATAGTGCGCAAAATGCCCTCAACGTCAAGACCGCATTCAGTCAGCAATTGCTCGCGCGAGGCATGCTCTAAAAAGCGGTCGGGCAGACCCGTGTTAATAATCGGAATTTGCAGCCCACAGGCGGCCAGGCATTCATTCACGGCGCTGCCCGCCCCGCCGGCCACCGCATTATCCTCAAGCGTCACCAGCAGTTCATGACGGGCGGCAATCTCGGCTATCAGGGCCTCATCAACGGGCTTTACGAAACGCATATTGATTACCGTGGCATTGATGCGCTCGGCTACCAGCAGCGCCGCGGCCAGGGTTGACCCAAAGGCCAGTAACGCCACGGCCTTGCCTTCCCTGCGCAGCTCGGCCTTGCCAACCGGCAGCGCCGTCAACTGCTGCTCTATCCTGGCGGCCGGACCTAATCCGCGCGGATAACGCACCGCCGCAGGTTGATTGAGCATAAAGCCCGTGTAGAGCATCTGGCGGCATTCGTTTTCATCGGCGGGTGCCATCACTACCATGTTCGGCACACAACGCAGAAAGCTGAAGTCGAAGCTGCCGGCGTGAGTCGCACCGTCCGGCCCAACCAGGCCCGCGCGGTCGATGGCGAACAGTACCGGTAGGTTCTGTATGGCAACGTCGTGAATCAACTGGTCGTAGGCACGCTGCAAAAATGTGGAGTAGATTGCCACGACGGGCTTTAAGCCCTCGCTCGCGAGACCCGCAGCGAAGGTGACGCTGTGCTGTTCGGCGATGCCGACATCGAAATATCGGCTAGGATAGCGTTCGGAAAACTCGACAAGGCCAGAGCCTTCGCGCATGGCCGGCGTGATACCCACCAGGCGTTCATCGAGCGCCGCCATATCGCACAGCCAGTCGCTGAACACTTGTGTATAGGTCGGCCGCGACTTGGATGAGGCGGGCTGAATACCGACCTTGGGGTCAAACGGACTCACACCGTGATATTTCACCGGATCCGCCTCGGCCAGCGCGTAACCTTTACCCTTGCGCGTGACTACGTGCAGGATGCGCGGGCCTTTAAGCTCGCGCACGTTACGTAAAATTGTGATCAAGGTAGGCAAATCATGGCCGCTGATAGGGCCAAAGTAATTAAAGCCCAGTTCCTCGAAAAAGCTGCCGGGTGTGACCATGCCCTTGACGTGCTTTTCGGTGCGTTGCGCCAACTCCCAGATCGGCGGGATATGGGTCAGCACCTTTTTACCGCTTTTACGCACTGCGCTGTAAAATTTTCCGGAGAGTATGCGCGCGAGATAGCTCGACAGCGCGCCGACATTCGGCGAGATCGACATATCGTTGTCGTTCAACACCACGAGTAAATCCACAGCCAAACTGCCAGCATGATTGAGCGCCTCATAGGCCAAACCTGCGGTCATGCCGCCGTCGCCTATAATTGCGGCCACCTTGCGCTCGCTGCCCGTCTGCGCCGCAGCAACAGCCATACCGAGTGCTGCGCTGATCGAGGTGCTGGAATGACCCGCGCCGAAACTATCATAAGGACTCTCGTCGCTGGTCAGGAAGGGCGCAAGGCCGCCTTTCTGGCGGATGGTGCCGATGCGGTCACGACGGCCGGTGAGGATTTTATGCGGATAGCATTGGTGCCCGACGTCCCACACGAGGCGGTCATCAGGGGTGTTGAAAATATAGTGCAAGGCGATAGTGAGTTCGACGGTGCCAAGCCCGGCACCAAAGTGACCACCGCAACCCGATACCGAATGCACCAGAAAAGCACGCAACTCGTCCGCGACTTTTGCCAGCTCGGCCTCGGAAAGCTGGCGCAAATCCTGGGGCGAATTGATAATTTCCAGCAGTGGATAGTCGCGAGTTTCGGGCATTTCCAAGCTCAGTTTATGACGTTATAAAGACATGAAAACATCATAGGGGTATTACCCAGCAGGCGCAATAGAAGGCGCTGCGCAGTCCCAAACCGCTAGCCAGCGATCGAGCCGGCAGTGTATTTCTGTCTGGTCTGTTATAGCTGATTTACCGCTAGTACTTGCGCCTCAATTGCATCATCTGGCCGCTGTTCTGAATCTCCATACGGCCGAGAAATGACATGCCCAATAACACTTCGCTCGGACTTGGGCCATCCAGCACTACTGCGTCGATATTTTGCAATTCAATATCGCCCAGCTTCACGCGCGCGAGCTTTACCTGATAGGCCTGCTCCACGCCCGAGGCTGTATTTACCGTTACAGGCTCGCCGTTCATGCGAAATTCGATACCCATGCGCTTAGCCTGAATTGAATTCATCGCAACCGTTGTGGCACCCGTATCCACCAGAAAATTCACCGGATAACCATTGATGCTGCCCGCCGACATGTACATGCCTTGCGGGTTACGATAAATCTGTACACTGGTCTGCTTGGCTGCGCCAGAACCCGTTCCCATCTGGCCACCGAGCGGATAGGCGTTGCGCCTTCCGGCAATCTCCAGTGTCGCACTGTCGCCGTTAGTGGAGATCAGGGTGACACCCTCCGGGCTGGTTTGGTTTAATGCCAGTATGCGTTGCTTACCGTCGATCAAGACCATCGCCTTGTTATTGAACAGGCCCAGCACGCTGATACGACCCGCTGCAGTAGCGGTCAGGCACACACTTAGCAATAACAAACCAGCAATTTTTTGGTAGCTCATCGTAACCCCCTTTAACCATCAGGTAGTATTGCACCTTAATGAAACCCATACGCATCTTTCGCCATATCGCCACAGAAGGACCCGGCTATTTCGCCAGTTATCTCGATAGCCGGAAGCTGCCTTACGAACTGGTTTGCATTGATGCCGGCGATGCCATTTCCCAACGTGTGGATGATGTCAGCGGACTGGTCTTCATGGGTGGCCCGATGAGCGTCAATGATGATCTACCCTGGATCAGGCAAGAACTGGGCCTGATTCGACGCGCCGCCGACATTAGCATGCCGGTGCTGGGTCATTGCCTGGGCGGTCAGTTAATCAGCAAGGCCCTGGGCGGCAGCGTTACCGAGAATCCGGACAAAGAGATCGGCTGGCATCCGGTGCAGGTAGTTGACAACGAAGCGGCGCGCGACTGGTTGGCAGAACTGCCCGATGAGTTTGAGGTTTTTCACTGGCACGGTGAAACCTTCAGCCTGCCGCAGCACGCCGCGCCCCTGCTGCGCAGTGGCTATTGTGCCAATCAGGCCTTCACAATCGGCAATATGTTGGCCTTGCAATGCCATATTGAAATGACGGCAGCGATGGTAGAGGAATGGATAAAAGATAGTTACGAATTTCCCTCTGGCTCTCTCAGCGTGCAAAGCCTGCCGGAGATCAGGCAAAATTTACCCGCTAAAATTGATCGGTTACAGCATTTGGCACGCATACTTTATAACCGCTGGCTGCGCCCCATCATCAACTGATTTGGAGCCAGAAAGTTATCGTTAATTTTCTTGACATTTTTTGTAAACAAGCGCTGGACATGCGCATGAAAATCAGTAAACTCAGAGACACTGCACGCTAGCGATCACTTCCGATGAAGCGATTCTGCGGCAGCTTCAGGTAGCGGTCCTATTGCATTGCGACAGTCACCGAGACATAGGGATAGTGGCTTGTGAAGGTTCCGTACATCTCAACATTGTCATACTCAAGAGGTCGTTTGTATGAATGCTGGTACTGTTAAGTGGTTTAACGATAGTAAAGGTTTCGGATTTATCTCCCCCAAAGACGGCAGCGAGGATGTATTTGTGCATTACTCCGCCATCTCCAACGAGGGCTTCAAGACACTGACCGAAGGCCAGACCGTCGAATTCGAAACTACCAAGGGTCCCAAAGGCCTGCAAGCGGCGAACGTAAAACCCGCTTAATGCTGTAAAACACACAAGCCCCTACCCCCAGGGGCTTGTGTGTGGCAGGGTTCCATTGCCGCGTTTATCCAATCCCTTGAATCACCCAGCCCTCTCTTTAATGTCCGCGCCCCAGCCTGCGGCAATTGCGCATCTTCGACGCTGCAGTACCCCATTTAGCGATCCGGCGCGGCTAGCGCCGCGCTAGGCATCAGCTTAGCTGTAAGTATCAGGTTGATTTTTTGCGCGTAGCAATCAAACTGGCGATGACGCTTGTCCCGATCAACACCGCGACAATAGACAGCGAGGCGGCCACTGGCACGTGATACCACGGCATGATGAGCATCTTGGTGCCGATGAAGGTGAGCACCATAGCCAGGCCATATTTCAGCAGGTGGAAACGATCCGCTACGTCGGCCAGCAGGAAGTACAGTGCGCGCAAGCCCATGATGGCGAAGATGTTGGATGTGAATACGATGAAGGGATCGGTGGTGATGGCGAAGATGGCCGGGATGGAATCCACTGCGAACACCAGATCGGTGACCTCAATCATAATCAGCACCAGGAACAGCGGTGTAAAATAGCGTACGCCGTCCTTAATCACAGTGAATTTCTCGCCGTGATCGCCCTCGGAAATGCGCAGATGGCGGCGCGCGAATTTCAGCACCGGATTCTTCTCCAGGTCAGGTTTTTTCTCCGCCATCACCAGCATGCGCATGCCGGTGATGACCAGAAACACACCGAAGATATACAGCACCCAGCTGAATTCCTGCACCACCCAGGCCCCGGCCAAAATCATCACCGCGCGCATAACGATGGCACCCAGCACACCGTAGATCAGCACGCGGCGCTGGAATTCCGGGGCAACGTGGAAGGCCGCGAAGATCAGCAGGAAGACGAACACGTTGTCCACCGACAGCGACTTCTCGATCAGATAGCCAGTGAGAAATTCCAATGCCTTGCGGTCGGCGACCTCCGGCCCCACCGTGCCGCTCAAGTGCCACCAAAGGCCGACGTTGAATACGAGCGCCAGGCTGAGCCAGGCCAGTGACCACAGCGCTGCCTCCTTGACGCTGACCTTGTGCGCCTTCCTGCCGCCAAACACGAATAGGTCCAGCATCAGCATGACCAGCACGAAGGCGATGAAGGCGGCCCACATCCAGGGTTCGCCGATGGAGATTGCGTTGTTCACTATTGCCCCGCCTTGAGTAATGCGATGCGTTCTTCCAATGGCGGACGCATGGTGACGGACAGTATCAGCACAATGCCGAGGTGGGTGGCGAGAAATAGGATATTGCGTTTCATTGGTGTTCCTTTTGCTTGTGTTCCTTTTGCAATGAATAAGTAATCAAGCGCGGATAATTGCGATGTTTATCTCAGCCCCCCGCACCATGCTTCTTGGGGCCGCCCAGCCAATCCATGATGGCAAACATCAGGCCGGAAAACACGAAGGTCACGTGGATACCAACCTTCCATGCCAACTGTTCGTTGCTTATATTATCGCCGACGGCGACGAAAGCCTTGAGCAAGTCGATGCCCGAGATGGCGATGATGGAGCCGATGAGCTTCATCTTGAGTCCGGCGAAATCCACATGCCCCATCCAGTCCGGCCGGTCTTCGTGACCGCCGGTGTCGATCTTGGACACGAAGTTTTCATAACCGGCGAAAATGATGATGATGAGCAGGTTCGCCACCAACACCAGGTCTACCAGGGCGAGCACGCCCACCACCACGCTGCCCCCGCCATGCGTGAGTATGGCAACGAGGTGCACGAATTCCACACCGAAATACCACAACAATACAACAATGGCCCCCACCAGTCCGAGGTAGAACGGTGCCAATAGCCAGCGGCTGGTAAACAATAGGTTTTCTAGAAGTCGTTCTATGGTTTGCATAAGGTATCCGTAATAATAGGGAGATAGGGCATTTCATCGGCTGCGGCCAGTTCCATCGACTTCGGGCTTGTGTCAGCGCGCCCATGCTCCCTCACCGGCGAAGGCTCCCCGCCGGTAAGCGCATATTGTATGGCCCGCGCTTGGGTCAAGGCCTCTTCCACGCTCTCGCCCAGATAAGTGAAATGCCCCATTTTGCGGCCAGGTCGTTCCTCATGCTTACCATAGAGATGTAATTTCGCACGTGGATGGTTTAGCACCTGATCCCACGGCGGGGCTTGATCTTCACGCCATAAATCCCCGAGCAAATTGACCATCACAGCGGGGCCAAGCAAAGTCGCATCACCTAGCATTAAACCACACAAGACGCGTACCTGCTGCTCAAATTGCGAGGTGTGGCAGGCGTCCAAAGTGTAATGTCCTGAGTTGTGGGGACGTGGCGCAATCTCATTCACTAACAAGCGGCCATCCTGCGCAATAAAAAATTCAACCGCCATCACCCCACAATATCCTAGCAATTCAGCGATGCGAATGGTGATCTGCCTGGCGTGTTCTCCGATCTCGGGTGAAACACGGGCGGGGGCAATACTGACATCGAGTATCCCCTCGCGGTGGCAATTTTCGCTGGGCGGATACACCGCCACGCGCCCATCCACAGCGCGCGCAATCAGTACCGATATTTCGGTTTGAATATCGACACCCGCCTCCAGAATGCAGGGTGTGCCGCCCAGTTCGTCAAACGCCTTCTCCGCTTCAGCCAGATTGCATAGCCAGCGTTGCCCTTTGCCGTCGTAACCGGCACGGCTTAATTTCATGAGTGCCGGTGTCGCCACTTGTTGCAGCGCCTCACCTAATGCCTGGCGGTGTTCCACTACTGCGTAGGGCGCAGTGGCTAAACCGTGCGATTTCAGAAAGTTTTTTTCGCGGATGCGATCCTGCGTGACCGCCAGCGCAGCACCTGACGGGCTGACCGGGCGCATGCCCGCCAAATAGTTAAGCGAACTGGCGGGAACATTTTCAAATTCCGTGGTAATCGCCGCACACTCGCTGGCGAGACGCTCCAGCGCATCGTGATCGGTATAACTCGCCTGAATATGCCGATTCGCCCACTGCGCCGCCGGACAATCCGGTTCCGGATCAAGCACCACCACGGCGTAGCCCATGCTCCGCGCGGCCATCACAAACATGCGACCGAGTTGGCCGCCGCCCAGAATGCCCAAGCTAGCACCGGGCAGGATCATGGCAAATTCGGCAATGTCATTTCCTGCACCGTCTGTATTTGCGCTCGACGAAAATCTTGTAAACGCTGCGCAAGTGCTGCGTCATGCAAAGCCAGGAACGCCGCCGCAAACAAGGCGGCATTCGTTGCCCCCGCTTCGCCAATGGCGAAAGTCGCTACCGGCACTCCTTTGGGCATTTGCACGATGGAAAGCAGGGAGTCGATTCCCTTCAAATAACGCGAAGGCACCGGCACGCCCAATACGGGTAAGCTGGTCTTGGCCGCTAACATGCCCGGCAAGTGGGCCGCGCCGCCGGCACCCGCGATAATGCAGGCCAGTCCGCGCGCTTGTGCGCCTTCGGCATATTCAAACAGAAGATCAGGTGTGCGGTGCGCGGATACCACTCGGGCCTCGTACGGAATCTCCAGCGCAGCCAATTGCACTGCGGCTAAGCGCATCACTTCCCAGTCGCTGTTGCTGCCCATCACCACACCTACCAGAGGTTTCGTCATCGGCATACTCCTTCCCACACGATCTACGGAATAATCACGATCTCACCGGGGCACGGCACATCAATCCGGCCAGATACGCCCCTCCGATTGGGGATTACCTCGCTGTTCATCCAGGCTGGGCTGGGTCCGACCGGACTGCCGCGCCGTAGGGCGCGTGATAGGCGGCTGGGTTTCTTTAACTTCATCTGTAGCTTGTTCCGTCCTGGCGGCGCGCACCGCCCCGGCCAGTTTGCTCGATAAATCTTTTTTACCCGCTGGGGTCTTACTCATAGTTGCATTACCTCTTCGATGACTGCGTCGAGTTCTTGCGCCGCCGCCTGCGCGCGTTTGCCAAAGTTGAACACGCTCGCGCCCTCCAGCGCGCAACTGCGATACACGGCGCGCCGCTTAACGGTCTGCGTAAAGGCAGGCAGGCCGAGTTCCGCCAAGGCCGTCTGCATTGAGCGCGCCATGGCGTTACGCGACTCGACTTGATTTAACAACACACGGGCGCGCAACGCGTTGTTTTCGCGCCGCGCGATCTCAATCAGCTCAACCATGCGCACGCTGCCCCATAAATCAGCGGGCGACGGCAGCACCGGGATAATCACCAGATCCGCCAGCCGTAAAATATCGCGCAGGCCCTCATAAGCCCCCGAGGGGGGGCAGTCTACAATAATAAATTCGTGGGTATTGCGCAAAGCGGGCAACACACGTCCCACCGCCGCCGGTGCGGCCACCGTCATCACCGGCAACCCGCGCGCGGCGTCCGCCATACGCGCCCACTGCATGGCCGAGCCTTGCGGGTCGGCATCCACCAATAAACAAGTGCCTCGCCGCGCAAACCCGGCCGCCAGATTCAGTGCCAGCGTGGTTTTGCCTACACCACCCTTTTGGTTAATGACAGCATAGATTTTTCCCGGCGTCATTGCTTCACAGGCCGCGCTGGGCCGGTAAGTTCGTTAATAAGCGCGGCGAATTTGAAATCTTTGTGCTCCAGTTGCTCACCGTTGCGCGCGTTAACGGTCACACTGACGTAATTGGCGCCGAAGCTGGTGTCCGGATAATAGTCATGCTCCTCCGACAACTTGGCCATGGCATCTAAAAAGCCGCGTGTCTCAGAGTAGCCGCTGAATTCAAAGCGTCGGCTGAGCAAGGATGGGCGCTCACGCCATTGCCAATCCGGCGGCACCTCGGCCGGACGTTCTTTAGGCATGGGCACGCTCCGCGTGCAGAGACCGTATCCACTCATCAAGCTCCTGGATATGCTCCACCTCGTCGTCCAGTATTTTGGCAAACAGGGCACGGCAACGCTCGTCGCGTGCGCGTGCGCAATAGTGTGCCGCCTCCTCATACAGGCGCACGGCCTCGACCTCCAGCACCCGGTCATGACTCAACAATCCGAGCAGGTCGCCAGCCAGGCGCGTGGGCGTAAGTGCGGCGGAGGCGGGTGCGACTCCGCGTACCAGCAGCTCTTCCATGAGCAACGAGGCATGGTGCAGTTCCGCAGTGACATCCGCGTGCAGGCGCTCGCTCACCTGCGTCATGTCCCACAGCGCGGTCAGCTTGGCCTGCGCCAGGTACTGCTGCACCGCCACCAGCTCGTGCGTCAACGCACGGTTGAGGTAACTGATGATGCGCAAATCCGCTGTCATGGTGACCTCTTTGGCTTAACTACCTTATGCCTTCGCTGTGCGCCTGCGCGCCTGTGGGACATCACTGCCGTCGCCGCCGCTTATACCATCCGCACCGTTAGGCAGTATCTGCTCCACCTCGCTGTGCACACGCGCAATTATGTGCGCGGCCACCAGGCCGTCACCCACGCGCTCGCATGCATCCGCACCGGCACGCACCGCCGCGTTCACCGCACCGGTCTCGCCACGCACCAGCACCGTGACATAACCGCCGCCGACGAACTGGCGGCCGATAAGCCGCACCTCTGCCGCCTTGGTCATGGCGTCGGCGGCTTCTATTGCCGGCACCAGGCCGCGCGTCTCGATCATGCCCAATGCAATACCTGTTATTTCGTTTGCCATACCGTGCTCCTGATTAAAATATTTAAAGATGGCTATAGCTGTTGCTATAAGCCTGCGCGACTATTAGCTGACGCCCATCGGCAGGATCTGCTCCACCTCGCCGTGCACACGTGCAATGATGTGTGCGGCCACCAGGCCATCACCCACGCGCTCGCATGCATCCGCACCCGCACGCACCGCCGCGTTCACCGCACCGGTCTCGCCACGCACCAGCACCGTGACGTAACCGCCGCCGACGAACTGACGACCGATGAGGCGCACTTCCGCCGCCTTGGTCATGGCGTCGGCGGCTTCTATCGCCGGCACCAGACCGCGGGTCTCGATCATGCCTAATGCAATACCTGTTATCTCGTTTGCCATTTGTAGTTCCTCTCTCGTTTAAAGGTTAAAAAGTTGATTAATACCACTACTTCACACACTGCTGCTGCCTGACACCTTTTGCGCTACTTCTTTCACATCCCAACTGTCTATGATGCCGCCGATGGTGAGGTCGGTGAGCACCCTGAAATCTCCCGCCGCGTAACGCGCCGCCGAGCCGCTCATGGCGAACACCCACTTGCCGGGCGGCACGCCCACCGGATCCACCGCCACGCTCAGCTTGCCCTTGGCGTCGCGCAGCACGCGTAGCGAGGCGCTGTACAACCCCTCCACGCGCCGCGTGCACACCAGGTCACTCATGACTTGGAGGATTTCCATCTTCTCCCCAGTAATCAATGATGCCGACGATGGTGGCGTCCGATGGATAGTCCTTGCTACCCGCCGCCTCGCGCGCCGCCGAGCTGCCCACCACAATCACCCAGTCGCCGGGACGGCAACCCACCGCGTCCACCGCCACCGAGCGCGCACCGCCTTTTTCCTTGACCACGCGCAGCGAACGATGGCCGAGGCTGGCGATGCGGTTGGTGGAGACCAGCGTTGTTTCCACTTGGCAGATTTTCATGCGTACTCCTCATGTGCGGCGATGAACTCGATAGCGCCGCTGTCTTTGTCCTGCAAACTGGTAAACACGCTCAGCAAACGGGCCTGCACGAGTTCCGCATAGCGCTGACGAACCGCCTCGGCCAGACGCTGCGCGCGTCGCAGCGCGCGCTCACGCGCACCGGGCACCGCCTGGCTGTAACACAGCTGCAGGATGACGGGTGCGGGCAGGCCATGCTCCAGGTTGAGCTTTTTGAAAATCTTCACACCCACGTCCAGGTCCTCCGCGCCTTCCTCCAGCGTGTCCATGTGCGCGTAGTAGGCCAGGTTGCGCAGTTGTACGCCGGCGTGGCCGTTGCCCACGCTGATGAAGCGCTCCTGATGACCGATGTCCGGGTAGCGCCCCTGATGATAGTGGGCTACATAATCCTGTTGCTTGAGGTTGCTCTCCAGCAGCCGGGCGATAAAGCGCAGCATCCCGTCCGCCGGCCGCCCTTCCGCCCGGCCCCAGCCCTGGGCGGCGAGCGCCTGTTCCACGGCTGCCCGCACTGCGGCGCGCGGCGCGGCGCCTTGCACAATGTGCTGGTACACCGCCCGGTTATCCACGTAGCGATACTCACTCATCTCGCCATTGCTATCCGGCACATGTACCTTGATGGCGTCGTTGTCGGTGTCCACGCCGATCAGCAAGGTGGCCACCGAGGCAGCGCAGCAATAGCTGTTCTCTATCGCCTGGCGAAACCCGATCAGCCGTCCCAGGGCGGCCTCGGCCGCGACCCGCACATCGCTGCCGTGCGCCGCGCAGCCCTGGTGGTTGTCCGAGCCGCTCCAGTGGTACCCCGCGATCTTCAAGTATTGCGTGGGCTGATCCGCCGTGTTGGGCGTACCTTCACGGTGGCGGCGCAGCTCGGTATCCGCCCAGCGCCGCACGCTTTCTTCAATATCGAACAGCGCGCCCGCGTAAGCCTCGCGGTGCACGGCGCGCGCCGGCAAACGCAGAATATATTTCACCAATCCCTGCAAGCGTCCATCCGCGCACGGCGAGATATCCACGCTGTGGAAACCGCATTCCAGAAACCCGCGTTGCGCATCAAGCACGCTGCCTTGATCTTCTGCCTCGCGCTCTAGCAGACGCCGGTAGGTCTGACACACCGCGTGCGCATACAGACTGCGCATGTCCAATGCCTCCACCCAGGCGTTTTGCAACAGCGCCTCGGGCAGGGCAAAGCCCAGTTGCCGCTGTGCGATCTCCTGGGCGCGCGACACAAAGTCGTGTTCGTGCTGCAGGGCCGCGATTTCCTTCAGGACGGGCACAATCGCGTCAAAGGCCATCCGCACGGCGTGTTCCTCGTCCCACAGGCGCTGATTGGCCTGGGCGTCCGGGAAACGCAGCGGCAGAAGCCCGGCCGCCCAATCATCCGCGCTCGCACTGGCGCTGCGCGGCACGGACGCGAGCGGCGCGCCGGGTGCAGCCAGCTCGCGCCACTGCGGTACACGCGGCAATCCATAACGGTTGCGCGCCTCCCGTTTGGCGCCGCGTTGCGCGTGACTATGTGTAATGGTGGCGACCATGATTTTTGCGTCCCC
>JBDSOT010000063.1:0-13934 GCA_039914705.1 Gammaproteobacteria bacterium
GAACTCGGTGCCAATTCGTTTATCACCAAGACCATCAAATTCGATGCCCTCGTGGAGACCATGAAAACCCTGTCAAAATACTGGTTTCAAATGGTCAAGTTGCCGCGAATTTGTTACTGTTGATTCGCTGACTCTTCAATAATCCAATAAAGACAAACTACTGCCCCTCATGCCGGATGCCTTGATTAAAGTTCTGCTCGTTGACGACGACGAAGATGACTATATAGCCACGCGCGACATACTGGCTGAATTGAACGGGCGTTTTACGCTGCAATGGATCACCCGGTTCGAGGAGGCCCTGGAAATCATGTGCCGTAATGAGCACGATGTTTACCTGCTCGATTATCATCTCGGCCAACACAACGGAGTGGAACTGCTGCGCGCTGCCAGCATCGGCGGATACTGCACCGGGCCGGTAATCCTCCTTACCGGAGAGGCCGACTACGATATGGACCTCGAAGCGACCAACGCCGGATTCGCGGATTTTCTGGAGAAAAGCCAGATCACCGCATTATTACTCGAACGCTCGATTCGTTATTCCATTACCAGCAGCCGCACCCTGGAAGCCCTGCGTGAGAGTGAGGCGCATTTTCGAGCCACCTTCGACCAGGCTGCCGTGGGTATTGCACATAATGCTATCGACGGTACCTGGTTGCAAGTGAACCAGCGCCTGTGCGACATGCTCGGCTACTCATCTGAAGAACTGCTTAGATTAAGTTTGCAGGACATTACCTACCCCGAAGACCTTGATACAGACGAGTCAAGCCTGCGCAGTTTTATGGAGGGTGAGATTAGCTCGCATGTCTGCGAAAAACGCTATCATCACAAGGATGGCTCGATAATCTGGCTCAGCCGCACCACCTCGGCGATACACGGCCCCGCCCACAAGCCGCATCATTTTATCTCCATCGTCGAAGATGTCACCGAGCGCAAGCGTCTCGAGTCGCAACTCATCCATGACGCACTGCACGATGCGCTGACCGGGCTGCCGAATCAGACCCTGTTCATGGATCGCCTGGAGCATGCAATCGAACAAACCCGGCGCAATACCGATCATTTATTCGCGGTGTTGTTCCTCGATCTCGACCGCTTCAAGCTTATCAACGACAGTATCGGCCATCTTATCGGTGATCAGCTATTGATCGAACTTGCGCAACGGCTGCAACACTGTGTACGGCCCGGCGATACCGTGGCGCGCTTCGGCGGCGACGAATTCACTATTTTACTCGACGATCTGAAAGACCTGGACGAGGCTACGCAGGTTGCCGAGCGTATCCGCAAGGATTTAGTGAATCCGTTTCACCTGAGCGGCCATGAAGTGTTCACCAATGCCAGTATCGGCATCGCACTCAGCAGCGTAGGCTATGAGCGCGCCGAGGATGTGCTGCGCGACTCCGACATTGCCATGTATCGCGCAAAAGGGCGCGGCAAGGCGCGCCATGAGATATTCAATCCCGGCATGCATGTCTGTTCGGTGGATCTGTGGAAGCTGGATGTCGATCTGCGACGCGCTATCGAGCGCGATGAATTTCTGGTTTTTTATCAACCGATCGTGTCCCTGCTCACCGGAAAAATTACCAGCGTCGAGGCCCTGCTCCGCTGGCAACACCCTGAACGCGGCCTGATTTTGCCCGAAGACTTCATTTCACTCGCCGAAGAAACCGGCGCGATTAACATTATTAGCGAATGGCTGTTGCGTAAGGCCTGCGCACAAAGCAGAATATGGCACGATGACGGTTACCCACTACGCTTGGCAGTTAATTTTTCCGGGAAGCAATTCGAGTCGCCAAACCTGGCGATGCTCATAATGAGTGTGCTGGAGGAAACCGGCCTTGCCTCACAATTCTTTGATATGGAGATCACCGAAAGCGTGGCGATGCAGAACATCGACTCGGGCGTGCCGCTGTTGAGCGAACTAAGCAATATGGATATCAGCATCTCGCTCGATGACTTCGGCACCGGTCACTCATCGCTGGGGTATTTAAAGCGCTTTCCCGTGAACACCCTGAAGATCGATCAATCCTTTATCCGCGGCATGAGCAGTGCGTCGAAAGACACCGCCATCCCCAAGGCCATTATCGCCATGGCGCACGGACTCAAGTTAAGGGTCGTCGCTGAGGGCGTGGAGACCCAGGAGCAGCTTGCCTTCCTGTACGAGCATCATTGCGATAGCATGCAGGGGTTTTTGTTTAGCCGGCCGTTACCCGAAGATGAGTTGACCACCCTGTTAGAAACTGACAGGGGCTTACCGCTCTATCATATTAAAAAAGATTTGAGACATGCGTCGAACGGGTAAATTATTTTGATGGCCGTTGTGCTTTTTTGATTCCTTCAGACCAGGCGCGAAAGGCTTATGGATTATTCTGCGGATAATTCCGCACTACCAGTGAAAGGTTCCTTGCGCGAGGATGTGCTTGCGGGCGGCGGCGAGATGGGCAACCGGATACGCGCCTTCGACTGGTCGAAGACGCCGCTTGGCCCGATGCAATCCTGGCCGCAGAGCCTGCTCTCGGCCATTAACACCTGCCTAACGGCACCTTACCCGATGATTCTCTGGTGGGGGCCGTGCCAGAATGTCTTCTATAACGATTCTTGCATTCCACTGTTTGCCGCGAAACATCAGAAAATTTTGGGGCAAAGTGGCGCGCGCGCATGGGAAGAGGCCTGGGATATTATCGGCCCATTGCTGGAAAGCGTAATGATGAGGGGCGAGGAAGTCGGCTTCGACGAGCAGTTCCTGTTGTTCAACAATAATACCCTTCAAGGGCAAGATTCTGTCTGGTCATATCGCCCGATTCGCATCGAACAGGGCAACGTCAGTATGGTGCCTGCCATCGCCACAGAGACCAGCCGACGTATTCTGGGTGAGCGGCGCAACCTCGGCCATGCCGGACAAAACCCGCTCGTTGAGGCCGTTCACGAGCAGGCGTCCTATATTCTGGAAAACATCTCCGACGGCTTTATTACCCTGGATCGCGACTGGTGTTTCACTTACGTCAACGCACAGGCTACGCACATCATGGGCAAGGCGCGCGCCGATCTGATTGGCATAAATCACTGGGAAATATTTCCGCAAGTCTTGGGCAGCCCGCTGGAAACCAAGTTGCGGCGCGCCGCATTTGCCCCGGTTACGGTAGAATTTGAAAATTATTATCAGCCCACCAACACTTGCTTTGAGATAAAGGCATTTCCCACCCATAGCGGCGGGATCTCGGTATTCTTCCGGGATATTACGCAACGCAAGCGCGCCGAAAAAGACATTGTTCAGAGCAAAGAAGACTTTCGTATGCTCATTGATCAGGCCCCCGACGCTATCTTTATTGCCGATGCAAAGGGTGTCTATATCGATGTAAATTCAAGCGCCTGCCGTATGCTCGGCTATGCGCGCGATGAACTGATCGGCAAGACCATGGTCGATCTGCTGCGGCCGGAAGATTTGCCAAGGCTGGAAAATTTCAGTCAGCACCAGTTGCTGCTGCAAGGGCACCAGCATCTCGAAGAATGGGAATTGCTCTGCAAGAATGGCACTTATCTGCCCGTGGAAATCAGTGCGCGTATGCTGCCCGATCACCGCTGGCAGGCCTTTGTGCGCGACATCAGCGAGCGCAAGCGTCTGGAGGCGCGCCTGGTGCACGAGGCCTTTCATGATGCATTGACCGGCCTTCCCAATCAGGCCTCGTTTATGAAGCGACTCGAACAGGCAGTCGAACAGAACAGGCGGCAGAGCGATCATTTATATGCCGTGTTATTCCTCGACCTTGATCGCTTCAAGTTTATCAATGACAGCATCGGCCATATCGTTGGCGATCAATTACTCGCATCGCTGGCGCGCCGACTGGAGCTGTGCGTGCGTCATGGCGATACTGTGGCTCGCTTTGGCGGCGACGAGTTCACCATTCTGCTCAAAAACTTCAAAGACGTTAACGATGTCACCCAGGTTGCCGACCGCATAAAGAGAGAGCTTGCCATGCCGTTCAACCTGAGCGGTCATGAGGTGTTCACCAATGCCAGTATCGGCATCGCGCTTAGCGCTTCGGGCTATGAACGCGCCGAGGATGTGCTGCGCGACTCCGACATCGCCATGTATCGCGCCAAGGCGCGCGGCAAGGCGCGTCATGAGATATTCAATCCCGGCATGCATGCCAGTTCTGTGGAGCTATGGAAGCTGGACGCCGATTTGCGGCGCGCCATAGAGCGCGATGAATTTATGATTTTTTATCAGCCCATCGTATCGCTGATCAATGGCAAGATAATCGGCGTTGAGGCACTGGCACGCTGGCAACACCCCGTGCGCGGTCTGGTGATGCCGGAAGATTTCATTCCGCTCGCCGAGGAGACCGGGGCAATTACCGTCATCGGCGAATGGGTGCTGCGCAAGGCCTGCGCGCAAAGCAAGCTATGGCACGATGCCGGCTACTCATTGCGCCTGGCGGTTAACTTTTCCGCGCGCCAGTTTCAATCGCAAAATCTGCCCAAATTGATAAAGAGCGTGCTGGATGAGACTGGCCTGCCCCCTCAGTTCTTTGATATGGAGATCACCGAGAGCGTGGCGATGCAGAACATCGACTCGGGTATTCCTATCTTGAGTGAACTGAGCAGTATGGACATCAATATTTCCATTGATGACTTCGGCACCGGTTATTCATCGTTGGGTTATTTGCAACACTTTCCCGTGAACACCCTGAAGATTGACCGCTCGTTTATTTGCAGCATGACCAGTGCGGCGAAAGACACCGCCATCCCCAAGGCCATTATCGCCATGGCGCACGGACTCAAATTAAGGGTGGTCGCCGAGGGCGTCGAAACCCAGGAACAACTCGCCTTCCTGCATGAACACCATTGCGACAGTATGCAGGGTTATTTATTCAGCCGGCCGCTGCCCGCCGATAAATTTACCGAGTTATTACGCGACAAGGATTGTCTGGAAAAAATACTGGATCATTGATCTGCTGACTCCTGCTTAAAACGCATTGACAAATCAACAGCGCGAACATTCTTCGTTAAATCCCCCACCGAAATATAATCCACACCGGTCTGCGCAATCGCGCGGACATTATCGAGCGTAACGCCGCCGGACGCCTCAAGTTTTATGTCGCCCTCAGCATGCGTTTTCACTCTGACTACTGCGGCCTTCAGGTCATCCAGACTAAAATTATCCAGTAATAGACGCCGCGCCCCCGAGGCTAAAGCCTCGTCCAGGCCGCGCATATTTTCAACCTCCACTTCGAGCAGGACATCGGGACGATTAAGCGCCTGCGCGGCGCGCACCGCCGCCGTAATAGATCCTGCGGCAGCAATGTGGTTTTCCTTGATCAATATCCCATCGTATAAACCATGCCGGTGATTGTGGCAACCTCCACAGACCACGGCATATTTTTGCGCGGCGCGCAGACCGGGCAAGGTCTTACGCGTGTCGAGTATTTTAACGTCCGTGCCTGCCACGGCATCGGCATAACGGCGCGCCAGCGTGGCCGTGCCGGAGAGCGTTTGCAGAAAATTGAGTGCCGTGCGCTCACCGCTGAGCAGGGCGCGCGCCGGACCTTTTAGCGTGCACACTGTTTGATTGACTTGAATCGCCGAGCCATCAACGGCCTGCCATTCAATAACTATCGACTTGTCCAGCGCATGAAATACCGCCTCGAACCATGCAACGCCGCAAAGCACGGCGGCCTCGCGGCTGATAACGCTGGCTGTGCACAATGCACCGGCAGGAATTAACGCGGCAGTAAGATCACCGCCGCCCATATCCTCCGCCAGGGCGCGCCGCGCAAATTCATTAATTTCCTGCTCCGAAACAGTATTCAATGTGTGCTTGTGCATCGAAAAGTGAATTTTAAATGCGGTGGCTGCGGGGAGATGTCGCAGAGAGATTTCACCGCGCATACTCCTTCAAGGTGAGTGTATTGCCGTGCTGGGTAAGTTCGAGTTGTTGCAGAAAACTCATGCCCAGAAGTACGTCATTACCCGTCTGTCCTGGATTGATACTGGCGCGGATGTTGCGCAGCACAATGCCGCCAAGTTCGATGTTTTCAATAACTGTAGCGTAGGTCGTGACCGTGCCATTCGCGGTTTGCGACTCCAGAGGTATCCCCGGCTTTAGGCCCAGACGCTGCGCGAGCGGCTGCGGAATCGACACCAGCGTTGCACCGGTATCGAGTAAAAATTCAACGGGTTGGCCGTTGATATTCCCGGGCGCTACATAATGCCCTTGGCGATTGCGCTGCAATACAAGCTCGTGAATACCCTCGTTCAGCCGCGCTTGCGCCTGCTGATTTGGATTGCGTTGCGCGTCTACCTTGTCATTAAAAAACCAGGTCAGCATACCCAATAGCACCACCCAGGTAATGGCAATCATGCCCTTACCCAAACGCTGTGCGGAGGAACTATTGCTGGCGGGTGTCGGCATGCGTCTATGATCCGTGCAAAATGGCGCTTACGTTAAGCCAATTCCGCCAGTGCGGCGGAATTGCGATTACAATTTTTGGCACCGTTAGGCTATTACTATTTTTTATCATTAAACTTCGCCAGCGTTTGCTCAACACTGATTTCGTAGCGCGCCCGTTCGGTCTGCGCAGCCTCTTGCAGGCGTACATCAATCTGCGGATATTTGAGCGCGAGAATACGTGCGGCGAGAAAGGCCGCATTGCGTGCACCGTCGATAGCAACCGTAGCCACCGGCACGCCGGGCGGCATCTGCACCGTGGCTAACAGACTGTCCAGGCCCGACAAACTGCCGCCGCTGAGTGGCAGGCCGATCACCGGCAGACGCGTGTGCCCGGCCAGCACGCCGGCAAGATGTGCGGCCATGCCCGCGCAACCGATCAGCACCTGCACACCCTCCTGATGCGCACGATCCACATAAGCTAATACTTTATCCGGCGTGCGGTGCGCCGAGGCCACCACGATCTCGCTGCTGATACCCAGCTCGGTCAAGGTATCGCGCACCTTGACCACCGTGGGTAAATCATTCCGACTGCCGGTGACTATGCCGACCAGCGTGGGTGATGCTTGCGCTTCTTTCATAAATTTTGCCTCTTCTAAACTGGCTCGATCTACAAACTATAATAGCGGGAACAATGTCACCAAGAGCAGGGACGACAGTTTTATACATAAACGTTTGAATATACAAAATACTGGTTTCCCGCGTACGCGGGAATGACGACATTTATTTTTAGGAAGCTCTGATTTACTCAGAGTGTGCATTCGCCGCGCGCCGCAGGCGATCATTCACCGTCAGCCATTCCTCACTGTCAGGCATTTGCTCCACCAGCAAATAGTCGAGCTGAGCATCATCGGCCTGACGCAGTGTAGCGTATAAACTCTGGGCATATTCCACAGGCGTCACCGGCATGCTGTAGCGAAATACGCCGCGCTCCAGAAACGGCAACTTGCTCGGCTCGCGTGCCAATTCCAGAATCCCCACGCGCTGGCCGAATGTGATCATCGCACTCACCTCATTGAACAGACGCCCGGTGGGCACGATGCGCAACGGCGTACGCGGTGCGTAATGCCTTTCCAGCATACCGGGCGCGCGCGGTGAATTATCCGCCGCACTATTGAACTCCACACTAACGCCCAGTGCCCCGGCAAGTGCCACGCGTGAAATACCGCCGGGACGCAAGATCACCGGCCGCTCACCCACCAGACTCACGATGGTGGATTCCACACCGACCTGACAGGGGCCGCCGTCGAGGATCATATCTACGCTATTGCCGAATTCCGCACGCACGTGTCCTTGCGTGGTGGGGCTGATGCGCCCGAAGCGGTTTGCCGAAGGCGCGGCAATGCCGCCGCCGAATTTTTTTAATAAGCTCAGCGCAACCAGATGGTTGGGCACACGCAAGCCAATCGTATCCTGGCCGCCGGTTACATTATCTGGCACCCGTGCCGCGCGTTTGAGTATAAGCGTCAAGGGTCCCGGCCAGAAACGTGTAGCGAGTGTATACGCCATCGCAGGAATATCACGCGCCCATTCACTCAATTGTGATGCATCAGCGATATGGACAATCAGCGGGTGCTGTGCAGGCCGGCCCTTGATGGAGAATACGCGCTCGACCGCCGCAGTATTGAGCGCGTCTGCGCCCAGACCATAAACGGTTTCAGTTGGGAATGCGACGACCCCGCCTCTTTGCAACATTGCTACGGCGAGTATGATGTCATCGTCGTCCGACATGTTAAGCGGTAAGCTGACGCAGGGCCTGACGATATTTCTCCGCCGTGCGCGC
This sequence comes from Gammaproteobacteria bacterium, assembly GCA_039914705.1. Taxonomy (GTDB): domain Bacteria; phylum Pseudomonadota; class Gammaproteobacteria; order SURF-13; family SURF-13; genus JBDSTW01. The sequence continues at coordinate 8,226 of JBDSOT010000063.1, forward strand.
GACAATCTCAGCGGGGAGTTCGGGTCCGGGTGGACGCTTATTCCAACCGATGCCTTCCAGGTAATCGCGCACGAATTGTTTGTCGAAACTGGGTGGATTACTGCCGGTGCGATATTCCTGCATCGGCCAGAAGCGCGAGGAATCGGGCGTCAGGGCCTCGTCGATGAGCGTCAGCGTGCCCGTTTCATCAAGACCGAATTCAAATTTGGTATCCGCAATAATAATGTCGCGGGTTGCGGCGTAGGTTACAGCCTCCTCATAAAGCGCAATACTGACATCGCGCACCTGCTGCGCGAGATTGTCGCCGATCAGCCGCGCTGCCTCATCAAAATCAATATTCATGTCGTGCGCGCCTATCTCGGCCTTGGTCGACGGCGTGAAGATCGCTGTGGGTAAACGCTCGGCCTCCTGCAAACCGGCCGGTAACGCAATGCCACACACCGTCCCGCTATTTTGATATTCCTTCCAGCCTGAACCAACCAGATAACCGCGCACGATGGCCTCGATGGGCAAAGGCTTCAAGCGTCGTGAAACAACCGAACGCCCGCGCACCTGCTCACGTTCCTGCTCACCCTGCACCACCAATTCCGGGTCAATGCCACTCAGGTGATTGGGCACGATATGCTGCGTGCGTGCGAACCAGAAATTAGACAGGCTGGTCAGTGTCGCACCCTTGTCCGGTATCGGGGTCGGCAGCACCACATCAAAGGCCGACAGCCGATCCGTGGTAATGATCAGCATATGCGCAACATCGACGCGATAAATATCGCGTACCTTACCGCGTTGCAGAAGCGGCAAACTGGTTAAGCTGGAGGTAAACAAGGCGGACGACATGGGCTACTCATTGTTAGAAGTGGGCTTTAAATCAGCCTGGATATTATAAGTTATTCAGCAACCATACAGAAAAATTAACGACTCTTTAAATTCCCTTGAACATTATTGATCTCCTTTTTTAGGATTGATGAGCTATTACTAAAGGCGAAAGGTTTTATCCGCCCCCTCAGAAGGAGCAATCGAATCATCGGGTTCCGATTCCGGATTAACGCGGCTATCGCCAGCGCCATGTTGCCTTAACCATGTTGTAACCTGTTTCTTCGCCCTGGTAATTTGAGTTGGCGTCATGCGCGCGGCCAGAAGATTCATATTCTCTTGCGCGCCCGCATCTCTTTGCGCCGCCGCCAGCGCCGTCCAGAGATAGGCCTGTACATAGTCTTGCGGCAGGCCCTTGCCCTGCGCGTAGATCCTCCCCAAGTTATATTGGGCCAGCGCGTAACCCCGGTCTGCCGCCTTCCGAAACCATTTCACGGCCTCCGGATAATTACGCGCCACGCCCTGACCGTTCTCATACATGAATGCCAGATTGTTCTGGGCAAGCATGTAATTCTGCTCTGCCGCCTTGCGATACCACTTCACTGCTTTGCCATAATTCTGCGCAACGCCCTGGCCACTTTCGTACATATGCGCGAGGCTGTATTGCGCATCGGCATTACCCTGGCGCGCGGCATTATCAAATTCGCGCAAGGCCGTTGCATAATCCTGCCCGGCCAGCGCCTGCAGACCTGCGTTAACATCGGCCGCTGCAATCGGCAGCAGACATGCGCCTGTGATTACCGCCAACATCAGTTGCCGCAATTTATTAAACATAGAGATATTCCCCGGTATATTTTCAGACCTGGCACTGGCTGTTGGTATCGGCAGCAGTGCGGCTATGTCATGTATTATAAGCAGCAATCCGTGCCGCACAACTTATGATTAAAGCATCATCCGGAGACCCGTGAATGTCAAATGCCCCCGCCCTCATGTTATTAGGTATCCCTATCGAATTCTTTTTATTTGCGCTGACATTGGCCGGTGTAGCCATTTTTCACCGGCGTAATTTCGAGGTGGCGCTGACCGGCCTGGTAATTATTGCAACATACAAAGCGCTATTCCTGAATCTCGATCCGGGCACGCATTTACTGCATGAGTGGCGTCTGCTATTGAATCTGCTGGGCCTGCTGCTAGGTTTTGCCATTCTCGCCAAACACTTTGAGGAATCGCATCTTCCTGAGCTGTTACCCAAATGGCTGCCCGATAACTGGGCGGGCGGTTTCGTGCTGCTGATCCTGGTGGCCGTGCTGTCGGTCTTTCTGGACAATATCGCCGGTGCCATTATCGGCGGTGTGATCGCGAAGAAGGTTTATCGTGGGCGTGTGAGCATCGGGTACCTGGCAGGTATCGTTGCGGCCAGCAACGCCGGCGGTGCCGGATCTGTGATCGGTGATACCACCACTACCATGATGTGGATTGCCGGTGTGCCTGCCCTTGAGGTCGCCAAGGCCTTTATCGCCGCTGCCGTTGCCGTCGCCTTTTCGGGGCTTATCGCCGCACGCGCTCAACATAAATTTCAGCCTATCCAAAAAAACTCCGCGCTCGAGCTAAGCACCGACCATGTCCGCCTGCTGATTGTTGCCCTGATTATCGTGGGTGCCATTGCCGGTAATGTGTTGATCGACTTTCCAGCCGCCGGTGTATGGCTGGCTATTTTGTGCGGTGGATTATTGAGGCCGACGCCTTGGCGCGAATTGTCGCATGCCTGGAAGGGTGCCCTGTTTCTAGTCTTTCTGGTGCTGAGTGCGAGCCTGATGCCGGTGAGCAGCCTGCCTGCGCCGTCATGGCAGAGTTCGTTCGGCTTGGGCCTGGTCAGTGCGGTATTCGACAATATCCCGCTGACCGCGCTGGCCCTGTATCAGAATGGCTATGACTGGGGGATCCTGGCCTTTGCGGTCGGTTACGGCGGGTCGATAATCTGGTTTGGCTCATCGGCGGGGATCGCCATCACCAATAGTTTTCCCGAGGCAAAGAATACCTGGCGCTGGCTCAAGGAAGGCTGGCATGTAGGGATTGCGTATGTGTTGGGTTTTTTTGCGATGCTGTGGCTGGGCGGCTGGAGTCCGCATTATTTAGGGACATAATACTGGCCGACCAGATTTGATAACAGTATGAAGTTACTGCATTCCGCGCAACCCTAGCTCACTGTTCTGTAAGCGCGCATAGTCGGCCAGGGTATCAATGTCTTGAGCCGCTTGCGGCGCAGGCAGTTCGACGAGCTGCGCGGCATGGTCGAGCATAATGCGTTTTGCCCCCTGGGTATCGCTGCGCGCCATCAGATGTTCCAGACCAACACGAATCGAACCTGACATCCCTGTTTCCCAGTGCGGGTTCACGACAGTATCCAGCGGCAGATCGATAATTTCCTGCTCCACACTTTCGCGATAGGCACCACGATCACCGGGCCGCACGCCGCAGCAGACTTACACCTTGATAGGGCATAATCAAGCGAAACATCCCGTCACTATTGTTATGACGATGGTCACCATATCCTTCCTGGTGAGCTTGCTGCCTTAGCTATAGCTTATAATGCAGCTGGATTTGCGAAATAGCGATATCACAGACGATAAGTAACAAGCTGCTTGCGCAGTGGAGATGAACGAACCGGGCGGTTTGATGTCTTGTTGAGTACCTATCTATTTTCAGATCGGCCAACAACCGCCAACAACAGGAGAATCACCATGAACACAGAAGGAAATCTTACCCATCAATCCGACACCGCACACCCCGCACACAGCGGCATGAATCCACAGCTTGATGAATGTATTCGCCTGTGCCTGGACTGCGCGCGCGTCTGCACGGAAACGATGGCCTATTGCCATGAGATGGGCGGCGCACACGTGCAGCCCGAACATATAAAACTGCTCGCGGACTGTGAAGAGATATGTCAGCTCAGCGCGCATTTCATGCTGCGCGGCTCCGAGTTTCACACGCAGACCTGCGGTGTATGTGCCGAGGTGTGCGAGAGCTGCGCTGCGGGCTGCGAACAATTCGATGATGACGCTACCATGGCAGCGTGCGTTGAGGCTTGCCGCCGCTGTGCCGAATCCTGTCGCGCAATGTCACGTATGAGCAGTTAACAACGATACTCTGAATAATTCCTTCCACTGAATTTCAGTGTGCCCGCTCCTGCGCATCCATACGCCTGTGGCATGCGTACTTCTTGTACAGCATGTTTTCTTTCTTCTTTCTCAAACACGTGCGTATTTGAAAAATGGCGGTACAACCGAAAATCTTTATTACCAATCATCACAAGGAGCTTATCGATATGGATCATCGTACCAATACTTTAATAAGAGGAATGCTGATAGTTGGAGTTGTTTTCTTGTCCGCTTGCGCCAATCCGCAGAGCGATAATCGCCCGGTTGCCGCACAAAGCCGGGCATCGGATGGACCCAATAGCCCCGTAAAACCCATTCCGCATCAAACCGGCAATGCCCAGGCAGGACGCGAAGTATTCCGCTTCGAGACCTTCGGCAACGAAGGCTTCTGGACCGACGCCGTGCGCATGCCAAAGGGCATGGTAGACAAGAAATTTACGCCCGTGCAGGCCTTGCAGGCCGGTTTGCAGATTGATGTCGACGCCTTGGATGCCCCTACGCAACTGCTGCTGGCCGCTGAACTCAAGACGGATTTGTCCAAGCACAATGCACCCCTACTCAATAATCCCGCAACCACGGTCAAGCTGATTGAGGCTAATGCGGTTGCCGGTATGGTGGCCAGGGACAGTAATGGCGATGGCAAGATCGACATCCTGCACGGCGATAAGGTGGGCGTAAGCTGCGCGCTGTGCCACACCGTTACCGATGGCGCGGTGTTTAAATTGGAGAACGGCGGCTCTATCGGCCATCGCATTGACGGCCTGGCAACACATAACATTAATCTGGGCGCGGCCTTTGCCATAGCCGCCAACACGCGCGCCTTATATCCGATAGCGCAACTTAGCTTGCAGGCTAATGGTGGAAAAACATTGGGCCGCGCCGCGCAGGGCTTAACGGAAAAATCAACGGAGGCCGAATTCGACGCCTATTTCAGTAATCCGCAGTCTTACCCGGTGGGCATGTTCGACGATACCTTCGACGGCAACGGTGACCCGATGCATAACTCGCCGCTGTTCGAGCAGGATTTGGCCTTCCCCTACGGTAGCGAAGGCATGATGGACACCGTCGATAACTTCAGTAATCTGGTCTACACCAGCCTGTTCGATCTCACCACACTCACCACCCCCGGCGGGCGTGCCTTGTTGCACAAACTGGGCGGCGCGGCCGGAGACGAAATAGCCGATGACTATGTGAAGGTGCTCAAGGCGACGGGCGTTAAAGGCTATCCGTATGTAGTGGCCTCAGCGAAGACCGATGCCAAGGGGCTGAGCGCCCCGGTGGGCCTGCGGGTAGACGATCAGAAACTGCTGGATTTGAATGCCTATCTTGATGGCCTGCCTGCCCCGCGCGGTGCTGCCGTGAATGAACAAGCGGCCCAGCGCGGCAAGGAATTATTCCGCACCGTGGGCTGCACCGGTTGCCATAACGTAGATCAGGGTAAGCCGGTACCGGCCTTTATCGTACCCATGAAAACCATTTTTCCTGGCGATAATCCAACCATCCTGACGCAGCGCGAGCCTCCGCTGAATCCGGTTATGGATACACCGGGCAATCTCTTTGACGACAAGATGGCGGTGGTGAATGCCAGCCTACGTGGTGAGATACGCGGCAATGCAATGCCCTTACTGCTGGATTTAGCGCGTAAGCCGGTATTTCTACATGACAACTCCGTTGCCAGCATGGATGAACTGCTAGACCCAAGGCGTGGAGCAGCCGTTCCTCATCCATTTTATCTGTC
>JBDSOT010000096.1:0-12010 GCA_039914705.1 Gammaproteobacteria bacterium
GCCCGGGTGGCGTTGTGGTAGACACCAGGGCACAGCCCTGGCAACAGGGTGCGCATTAAACACTATTATTTTTATCTTGCCCGGGTGGCGAAATTGGTAGACGCAAGGGACTTAAAATCCCTCGGCCGCAAGGCTGTGCCGGTTCGAGTCCGGCCCCGGGCACCATTTTTTCAATTAGTTACACGCGTTTTAAATTCTATTACCTCCTCTCTATTATTTATTTAGCGTCTGCGCCAATTTCGTGCCACAAAGTGAAGGCTACTCTGTAAGGCTTCCAGCGGCGCACTTGCCAGTGTATATCGATTCCATCAATGCCTAGAAAGCAAAAACATACCGACAGGAAAGGTTGTTGCAGCTTCATTTATCGATGTATGTATGGTATGTATGAGTCGAGGAATTCGCCTTTGGATTCAGTTGGGTTAAAATTCACTAAACAGTTACAATTTCAGCTAACCGCGCCTTTGCAGCGCTATGATTATTAACCAGATCATTGATTTATTCGGTCGCTCATCGACGAGGAAAACATCATGTCAGCCAAAATGACTGCCAAAGAATTTCTTGATACACGGCAAATACTGAAAGCCCTGCGTATGTACCGGAAAGGCGATTTTTCCGTGCGTTTACCGGTCGGTCTGGACGGTGTCGAAGCAGAGATCGCCGAGGTATTCAATGAAGTAGTCGAATTAAATGAATCAATGGTCAAGGAATTTGATCGCATCAGTAATGTAGTGGGCAAAGAAGGCAAGATTTCGCAGCGAGCACGTCTGCAAGACGCCAGTGGTTCATGGGCAGCGTGCGTGGATTCAGTCAATACGCTTATTGGCGACATGGTCCAGCCCACTACGGAAGTGGCGCGCGTAATCGGCGCGGTAGCCAAGGGCGATCTGTCGCAGGTGATGCAGCTCGAAATTGACGGCAGAGGTTTGCGCGGTGAGTTTTTGCGCATTGGTAAGGTCGTGAACACCATGGTGGATCAGCTGGGTTCGTTTGCTTCCGAGGTGACGCGCGTGGCGCGCGAGGTGGGCACCGAAGGCAAGCTGGGCGGCCAAGCGAAGGTGAAGGGTGTGGGCGGTACCTGGAAGGATTTGACCGACAATGTAAACTTCATGGCCGCGAATCTAACCGGTCAGGTGCGCAATATCGCGGAGGTGACCACCGCGGTGGCCAAGGGTGATCTGTCTAAAAAGATTACCGTGGATGTTAAAGGTGAAATCCTCGAATTAAAAAATACTATTAACACCATGGTGGATCAGCTCAACTCGTTTGCCGCCGAGGTATCGCGCGTGGCGCGTGAGGTGGGCACGGAAGGCAAGCTCGGCGGCCAGGCACAGGTGAAGGGCGTAGGCGGCACCTGGAAGGATTTGACCGATAACGTGAACTCGATGGCCAACAATCTCACCGGTCAGGTGCGCAACATTGCCGAGGTTACCACGGCAGTAGCGAATGGCAATCTCTCTAAAAAGATCACCGTCGATGTAAAGGGTGAAATCCTGGAGCTTAAAATCACCATCAATACCATGGTGGATCAGCTCAACTCGTTTGCCTCGGAAGTAACGCGCGTGGCGCGCGAGGTGGGTACCGAAGGCAAGCTCGGCGGTCAGGCACAGGTGAAGGGTGTGGGCGGCACCTGGAAGGATTTGACCGATAACGTGAATTATATGGCCGCGAACCTGACCGGCCAGGTGCGTAATATCGCGGAGGTGACTACCGCGGTGGCCAAGGGCGACCTTTCCAAGAAGATCACCGTGGATGTGAAGGGCGAGATTCTGGAGTTGAAGAGCACCATCAACACCATGGTGGATCAGCTCAACTCGTTCGCGGCGGAGGTGACGCGTGTGGCGCGTGAGGTCGGCACCGAGGGTAAACTCGGCGGCCAGGCGCAGGTAAAAGGCGTGGGCGGCACCTGGAAAGACCTTACCGATAATGTGAACTCCATGGCCGCGAATCTGACCGGCCAGGTGCGCAATATCGCGGAGGTGACCACTGCAGTGGCCAAGGGCGATCTGTCCAAGAAAATCACCGTGGATGTGAAGGGTGAAATCCTGGAGCTCAAAAACACCATCAACACCATGGTGGATCAGCTCAACTCGTTTGCCGCCGAGGTGTCGCGCGTGGCGCGCGAGGTGGGTACCGAAGGTAAGCTTGGCGGCCAGGCGCAGGTGAAGGGCGTCGGCGGTACCTGGAAGGACCTCACCGAGAACGTAAATTTCATGGCTGCCAATCTGACCGGCCAGGTGCGCAATATCGCGGAGGTGACCACCGCGGTGGCCAACGGTGACCTCTCCAAGAAGATCACCGTGGATGTGAAGGGTGAAATCCTCGAGTTGAAAGACACTGTTAATACCATGGTGGATCAGCTCAATTCATTTGCCTCCGAGGTAACGCGTGTGGCGCGCGAGGTGGGCAGCGACGGGAAGCTCGGTGGTCAGGCCGAAGTGAGGGGCGTCGGCGGCACCTGGAAAGACCTCACCGATAATGTGAATTTCATGGCCGGTAATCTTACCGGCCAGGTGCGTAACATCGCCGAGGTGACCACGGCCGTGGCAAACGGTGATTTGTCCAAGAAGATTACCGTGGACGTGAAGGGCGAAATTCTCGAGTTGAAAAATACCGTGAATACGATGGTGGATCAGCTCAATTCGTTTGCCGCAGAGGTAACGCGTGTGGCGCGTGAGGTAGGCACCGAGGGTAAGCTCGGCGGGCAGGCACAGGTGAAGGGCGTTGCCGGTACCTGGAAAGATTTAACCGACAATGTGAACTACATGGCCAATAACCTTACCGGCCAGGTGCGTAACATCGCCGAGGTGACTACGGCCGTGGCAAACGGTGATTTGTCCAAGAAGATTACGGTGGACGTGAAGGGCGAAATCCTCGAGCTAAAAAACACCGTCAATACCATGGTGGATCAGCTCAACTCGTTCGCGGCGGAGGTAACCCGCGTAGCACGCGAGGTGGGCACGGAGGGCAAGCTCGGTGGCCAGGCACAGGTGAAGGGCGTGGGCGGTACCTGGAAGGATCTCACCGATAACGTGAATTTCATGGCTGCCAACTTGACCGGGCAGGTGCGCAATATTGCGAACGTCGTGACGGCGGTTGCCAACGGCGATCTCAAACGCAAACTCGCCGTGGAGGCCAAGGGTGAAATTGCGGCGCTTGCCGACACTATTAACGGCATGATTGAGACGCTGGCGACCTTCGCCGATCAGGTAACAAACGTGGCGCGCGAAGTGGGTATCGAAGGCAAACTCGGCGGGCAGGCCAAGGTGCCGGGCGCTGCGGGTCTGTGGCGTGATCTCACCGACAACGTGAATCAGCTTGCCGCCAATCTAACCACCCAGGTGCGTGCCATCGCCGAGGTGGCAACGGCCGTGACCAAGGGCGATCTCACACGTTCCATTACCGTGGAAGCACTAGGCGAAGTGGCCGCGCTCAAGGACAACATCAATGAGATGATTCGCAACCTCAAGGACACCACGCTCAAAAATACCGAGCAGGATTGGCTCAAAACGAACCTTGCGCGCTTCACACGTATGCTGCAAGGCGAACGCGATCTGGGTATGGTATCCAAGCTGATCCTTTCCGAGCTCGGGCCTTTGGTCAACGCGCATCATGGTGTGTTTTACCTAAATCAGAAACAGGAAGATAAGGTGGAACCGGAACTGGAATTACTGGCGAGTTATGCGTATAAAAAACGTAAAAATCTCTCCAGCCGCTTTAAGCTGGGTGAGGGTCTGGTTGGCCAGTGCGCCTACGAAAAGGAGCGCATCCTGGTTACTAATGTTCCGGACGACTATATCCAGGTCAATTCCGGTCTCGGTGAGGGGACTCCGCGCAACATTATCGTATTGCCGGTGCTGTTCGAAGGCGAGGTCAAGGCAATCATTGAACTGGCCTCGTTCAATTACTTTAGCGAAACCCACCAATCCTTCCTCGACCAGTTGATGGAGAGTATCGGCATAGTATTAAACACCATCGCTGCCAACATGCGCACCGAGGATTTACTCAAGCAGTCGCAATCGCTCACGGTTGAATTGCAGAGTCAGCAAGAAGAGCTCAAGCAGACTAATGACAGGCTGGAGCAACAGGCGAAAAACCTGCAAAAATCCGAGGATCTGCTAAAGAGCCAGCAGGAAGAATTGCAGCAAACGAATGAGGAGCTCGAAGAAAAGGCGCGCCTGCTGTCCCAGCAAAAATCAGAGGTGGAGTCCAAAAACAGGGAGGTCGAATTCGCGAAGGAGGCTCTGGAAGAAAAGGCGGAACAGCTGACGCTGACCTCAAAATATAAATCCGAATTCCTCGCGAACATGTCGCACGAGTTGCGCACCCCGCTTAACAGTTTGCTCATTCTATCGAAACTGTTATCCGATAATCCTGATAATAATCTATCGCCGAAGCAGACCGAATTTGCCCATACCATTTATGCATCGGGCGCCGATCTGCTATCTCTCATTAATGATATTCTGGATCTGTCCAAGATCGAATCGGGCACGGTCACGCTGGACGTTACCCAAGAGCGCTTTACGGATATGCAGGCCTACGTTGAGCAGAACTTCAGCCTGCTCGCACACACCAAGGGTCTTAAATTTATTACCAGCCTTGACAAGAAATTGCCGCAGACTATGTTGACCGACATAAAACGTTTGCAGCAAATCCTGAAAAACCTGCTGTCCAATGCCTTCAAGTTTACCGAGAAAGGCAAGGTTGAATTGCGCATAATGCCTGTCATGGAAGGCTGGAATATCGGCAACGACAAACTGGGTAACGCGGATAAGGTGATTGCCTTTTCCGTGACTGACACCGGCATCGGTATCGCCCCGGAAAAGCAGAATATTATTTTCGAGGCATTTCAGCAGGCCGATGGCACAACCAGTCGCAAATATGGCGGTACTGGTTTGGGCCTGTCCATCAGCCGTGAAATTGCCGCGCTGCTGGGGGGCGAGATACGTGTGACGAGCACGCCTGGAGAGGGCAGTACCTTTACGCTTTATTTGCCACTGACCTACAAGCCATATTCCATCGCTGTTCCTACGTTGATCGGTGGCACGTCGTTATTTGAGACAGCACTCAGCAAGACGACAATCGCGACTGTGAACGAGATTGATCTTTCACTATTGGAACAAAGTGATATAAAAGATGACCGCGATGTACTTCTGCCTGATGATCGCATTCTGTTAATCATTGAGAACGACGTCAAGTTCGTGCCCATTATGATTGATCTCGCACACGAAAAAGGTTTCAAGGCAGTGGTAGCCCTGCGCGGGCACGCTGCCTTGGCTATCGCAAAAAAATACCGGCCCGATGCGATCACCTTGGACATTCGCCTGCCCGACATTGATGGCTGGGCGGTGCTCGACCTTCTCAAGCACGATGCCCTCACCCGTCACATTCCGGTGCACGTTATCTCGGTGGAAGAGCAGCGCCAAAAAGGTTTACAAATGGGCGCCTTCGGTTACCTGGAAAAACCGGCGGATAAGGAAAGTTTGCTTGCGGCGTTGTCCGGCATCAGGGATTTTGTAGACCGCCGCGTAAAAAAACTACTGGTGGTCGAAGATGATGAAGTTCAGCAAAACAATATCATAGAGTTGATTGGCAATGGCGATGTTGAAACCACGGCGGTAAGCACCGGCAAGGCAGCCCTTGAGTTACTGCATAAGGCCGATAACCACTATGACTGCATTGTCGTTGACCTCAAGTTGCCGGACATGCGCGGGATTGAGTTAATCGAGAAGATTCGCAAAAGCAAGGTCGTCGCGAATCTTCCGGTCATCGTATACACCGCGAAAGATCTTACCCGCAAGGAAGAAACCCAGATCAAGAAACTGGCCGAGACTATTATCATCAAGGACGTGAAATCCCCGGAGCGGCTGCTTGATGAGACGGCCTTGTTTCTGCACCGCGCCATGGAAAACATGCCCGAGGCCAAGCGGCGCGTGCTCAAACAGCTGCATCAGACAGACCCCGTGCTGGCCGGCAAGAAAGTGCTGGTCGTCGATGACGATATCCGCAATATATTCTCGCTTACCAGCGTGCTGGAGCAGCAGCTTATGGAAGTAGTGTACGCCGAGAATGGCAAAGATGGCATCCAGATGCTTAAAGACACTGCGGATGTCGGTATCGTCCTGATGGATGTGATGATGCCCGAGATGGATGGCTATGACACGATACGCTTAATCCGCAGCCTGGAAAACTTTGCTACGCTGCCGATCATCGCGCTGACCGCCAAGGCCATGAAGGGTGATCGCGATAAGTGTATTGAGGCAGGGGCCTCGGATTACATCGCCAAGCCAGTGGACATCGATCAGCTACTCTCATTATTACGCGTGTGGCTGTATCGCTAAGAGACACACCACGTGACAGATCTCGGCACGCATGCGCAGCTGGTGGATCTGGAAATTCGCCTATTATTAGAGGGCGTGTTCTGTCATTATGGCTACGACTTTCGCAATTATGCGATGTCCTCCATCAAGCGACGTATCGCCAAGGCGGTTGATGATGAAAAGCTGGACAGCATATCCGCGCTTCAGAGTAAGGTGTTGCACGACTCTGAATGCATGGGGCGACTACTACTTGTGCTGTCGATTAATGTCACCAGCATGTTCCGCGACCCGCATTTTTATCTTACCTTCCGTACGCAAGTGGTGCCTTATCTACGCACTTATCCGTTCATACGCATCTGGCTTGCCGGTTGTTCCACTGGCGAGGAAGTCTATTCGATGGCCCTGCTGTTGCAGGAAGAAGGCCTGTATGATAGATGTAGAATTTATGCTACAGACATGAACGAGTTGGTGCTGCAAAGGGCACAGGAAGGAATTTTTCCGCTGGCGTGCATGCAGCAATACACGAATAATTATCAGCAGGCAGGCGGCAAACGGTCATTCTCGGAGTATTACACCGCGAAGTACGACAATGCGATTTTTCATCCTGCACTCAAACAGAATATTGTTTTCGCCGCGCACAACCTGGCGACCGATAGTTCCTTTAATGAATTCCAGGTTATTTTTTGTCGCAACGTGATGATTTATTTTAACAAGACGCTCCAGGGGCGCGTTCATAACCTGCTCTACGAAAGCATGAGCATGTTCGGTATCCTGGGATTGGGATCAAAAGAAACTATCAAATTTACGCCGCGCGAGACGTGTTACGAAGAACTGGGTCCCCTTAGCAAGCTCAACAGGAAGGTGCGCTAATGGCCTTCGAGGTTGTCGTAATCGGTACATCACTCGGGGGGCTCGCCGCTCTTCAAACGCTGCTAAGTGCTCTGCCCGCCAGTTTTTCAATTCCGCTCGTGATTGTGCAACATCGGCTCAGTCACGCGCATAGCGAGATGGTGCAGCAGTTGCAAAAATCGAGCGCCCTGCCAGTCAGCGAACCCGAGGATAAAGAGCCCATGCTGCAAGGACATGTCTATCTTGCCCCGGCCGATTATCACCTGTTGCTGGAACGGGGCAGCTTCAGCCTCTCCACCGAAGCGCCGGTATTGTTTGCCAGGCCCTCTATTAATGCTTTGTTTGATTCAGCGGCACATGTGTACGGCAACGCAGCTGTAGGCATTATCTTAACCGGTGCCAGCGACGATGGCGCCGCAGGTCTTGCCAGAATCAAGGCGGCGGGTGGTATTGCTATCGTTGAAAACCCGGCTACTGCCCAATGCCAGATAATGCCCCACGCGGCGGTGTCTGCCGGCGAGATCGATCATGTACTCGAGATAGAAAAAATCGCGCCTTGCCTCATCCGACTTGGCAAGCTCACGTCCAGAGTAAAACAACGTGCATAACGAATCTAAAATTAACATCCTGATGGTGGACGATGAGCCGGCGAACCTTCTTTCACTCGAAGAGGTTCTTAAAGATCTGGGCCAAAATCTGGTGCGCGCGGCGTCCGGCGAGGAGGCCTTGCGTCTTGTTCTGAAAGACGACTATGCCGTCATTCTGCTCGATGTCCGCATGGCAGGTATGGATGGATTCGAGACAGCCACGCTGATTCGAAGCCGTGCGAAATCGCGCCAAACGCCGATCATATTTCTCACTGGTCTGGATCAGGATATAGCACAGACCTTCCGCGGTTATGAGGTCGGTGCCGTGGACTACATGGTCAAGCCCATTGTGCCAGAGATACTGAAATCCAAGGTGGCGGTATTTGTCGAGCTTTACCATAAAACTCTGGAGATCAGGGTTCAGGAGCAGAAATACCGCAAGATTTTCGAATCCTTTCCTGATATTTATTTCCGCACTGACATGGCCGGTACACTTATGCTGGTTAGTCCTTCTATTTTTGTTGAGCTGGGATATGAGCCTGATGAGGTCATGGGACGCTCCATCGCGCAGCTATTTGTCGACACTGCGGTCGCTGAGGCCCTTATCCAGGCGCTGAGTGGATCGGATTCAATTAAGGATTTCGAGGTATGTCTACTTGCCAGAGACGGCCGAAAGGTGGATTTTTCCGTGAATGCCCATACGGTGCACGGACATAAAAATGATGCCGTTGCGCTTGAGGGTGCATTGCGTAATATCACCGAACGTAAGGAAGTCGAACGTCTGCGCGTCGAAGAATCCATGCGGGAACAGAGCCGTATACTGCAATCGATACTCGATAGCATGGGCGATGGCGTGGTAGTGGCGGATACCTCGGGAAGTTTCCTGTTATTCAACCCCGCAGCCGAGACTATCACCGGCGTAACCTCGATGAGCCTGGCTGATTGGGAAAACCAGTTCAGTGCCTACCTGCCGGATATGCTCACGCCCTATCCAAAAAGCCAAATTCCGTTGACGCGCGCGATCCGAGGGGAAGTGGTGGACGGTGCGGAGGTTTATTTGCTATCCGATAAAATTCCCCACGGCAAATGGCTGAGCATCAATGCGCGCCCACTGAAAGACGGTGACGGCAAACTATATGGGGGAGTGGCCGTTTTTCGAGATGTTACCGACAACAAGCAAAGCGAGCAGCGTCTTGCTTATCTCGCCCAATATGACCCGCTCACCGGTCTGCCGAACCGCAACTTATTTCGCGACCGCTTTATTCAGGCCATGGCGCGCGCGTCACGCGGTGAACAACTGGTGGCGTTGATGTTCCTGGATCTTGATCATTTCAAAGGCATTAATGACAGCCTGGGACATGAGGCGGGCGACCTATTGCTCAAGGCCGTTGCCGAACGGCTTAATGCCTGTGTTCGACAAAGCGATACGGTGGCGCGCCTGGGCGGTGACGAGTTCACCGTCATCCTTGAAGGGCGTGTGAATGTAGAGCACGTTACCGTGGTTGCCCAGAAAATTATTGAGGGCATGATGCCGTCATTTAAATTGGGCGATAGCGAGGTATTTATTACTACCAGCATTGGTATCGTTATTTATTGTGGCGAAGATGGTTACGATACCGATACCTTAATAAAAAATGCCGATACCGCGATGTATCACGCCAAGGAACATGGGCGCAATAATTTTCAGATGTTTACCCCACAAATGCACGACAAATCCTTTGGTCGCCTGACCGCTGAAAACAATCTGCGCCGCGCCATGGAGCGCGACGAACTAACGGTACATTACCAACCGCAAATCGATATGAGCACGGGGAGGATCACAGGTGCCGAGGCCTTGTTACGTTGGCAACCCGCCGATTCCGTGCTCCTGTTGCCCTCACACTTTATCGAGATGGCAGAGGAAACCGGATTAATCGGGCCTATTGGGGAGTGGGTGCTGGAGACCGCGTGCAGACAAAACAAGGCTTGGCAAGACGAAGGCCTGCCGCCATTACGTGTCGCCGTAAACTTTTCGGCCCGTCAACTCACACAGGACAATCTTGTTGATGTGATCAAACGCATACTGGACGAAACCGGTCTGGATCCTTATTACCTCGACATGGAGATTACCGAGGATCATTTAATGAAAAATATCCAGGCGAGCAGCCTTATTATCGGGGAATTAAAGGCCATGGGGATCAATATCTCGCTTGATGACTTTGGCACCGGTTATTCCTCGCTGAGTTATCTCAAGCATTTCCCGCTCGACACTCTGAAGATAGATGAGTCGTTCGTACGGAATATCGCCACCGACCCTCAAGATGCCGCAATTGCAACGACCATTATCGAACTTGCTCACGGTCTGAATTTCAAGGTCATCGCGGAAGGAGTAGAGACCCTGGAGCAACAGGAGTTTCTGCGGGCCAAGGGTTGCGATGGTATGCAAGGCTATTTATTTAGCCATCCCGTGACGGCCGAAGAATTTGCGAAGTTGTTGGAAATGGAACAGCAGTGCACGGGCAGCAGCAAAAAAAAGAAACAGAAATCTTACCCGAACTAACATTTTCACAACGGTACACAGGTCAAAATTTACCTGGTTACTATCTTCAACATTCCTTGTCCCAACAGCTAAACTCCGCGGCTCCATTAGCTACATTAGAATAACCCGCATATGACCATTACCGAACTTCGTTACATTGTTGCCGTGGCCCGCGAACGTCACTTCGGGCGTGCTGCGAAGGCTTGTTTCGTCAGCCAACCTACGCTGAGTCTCGCGGTGCGCAAACTCGAAATGGAATTGGACATTAGCCTGTTCGAGCGCGGCACCCATGAGGTTACCATAACAGCGATCGGCGAACGTATTGTCGAACAGGCGCAACGTGTGCTGGAGGAGGCCGCTGCCATCAAGCAAATTGCCCAACAGGGTAAGGACCAATTAACAGGCGCCTTGCGCATGGGCGTGATTTACACCATCGGGCCTTATTTGTTGCCGCACTTAATTCCCATTTTGCACGCCGAAGCGCCGCGCATGCCGCTGATGATCGAGGAAAACTTCACCGCACGCTTGAGCGAACTGTTAAAGCAAGGCGACCTGGATGTAATTGTACTGTCGCTGCCCTTCGATGAGGCGGGCATAGTTACTCAAAGCCTGTATGACGAGTCCTTTCAGGTTGTGTTTCCCGCCGATCATGTCTGGAAAAACCATAAATCCATCAAGGCCGAGGAGCTTGCCGAGCAGAATCTGCTGTTGCTCGGCGCTGGACATTGCTTTCGCGACCAGGTTCTCAATGCGTGCCCGGCACTCAATCGTTTCAGTGCCACGCCCGGAAGCATTCAGCGCACGCTTGAAGGCAGTTCGCTGGAAACGATTCGCCATATGGTAGCTTCCGGGGTGGGCGTTACCGTGCTTCCCTGCACATCCACGACCCTGCATCAAGCCGAAAGCCGTCTCATTGGTGTGCGGCCCTTCGCCGACCCTATACCCACGCGCCGCGTTGCCTTGGCTTGGCGTAAGAGTTTTCCCCGGCCCCAAGCCATTGAAGTCGTGCGCCAAGCCATACTGGCCTGCCCGTTATCCTGTGTCGTTATGTTGGACGCAACCCCCACCACACCACGCACACAATATAGTTAAATACTATCAGTACATTTTGTACAATTAATTAGATTAATAGCTGAATCCTCCCTATCATGCCCTCTCCCATGATTAACAAGAGGAGTCAACGATGAAACCTGAATCGATTACCGTTAAAAACATAGAATCTGCCTTCGCGGGTGAGTCTATGGCGCATATCAAGTATCTGTACTTTGCCCGCGTCGCGCGCGATCACGGCGACGTGGAAACCGCCAAGGTCTTCGAAGAGACCGCGGCGCAAGAGGTGCAGCATGCCTTCGGTCACATGGACTTGCTTTATCCCAGAACCGGGATGGACGTAAAGAAGTGTCTCACTATGGCAATTGAAGGCGAGACCTATGAATACACTGAAATGTATCCGTCGTTTCGTCATATGGCCGAAGAGGAGAGTAATTTCGCGGCGGCGGCCGAGTTTGACGGCCAGATCGCCGAGTCTAGGGAGCACGCCGAAATCTTTAAGGCAACCTTGGAAAAAGCGGCCAAACGCTTCGCGGCCTTGACCAAGGTCGAAGAGCGGCATGCCAATAATTACCGCGCGACGCTTGCCAAGGTCAGCGCGTAAGGTTCGAAGTTTAATATCAAGAGGAGGTTGTTCATGAAAAAATGGCAATGTGTGGTGTGCGGCTTTATCTATGACGAGGCCGTTG
>JBDSOT010000005.1:0-31167 GCA_039914705.1 Gammaproteobacteria bacterium
ATGCTGCGCGATTTGCTCGGCACAAAAATCTTCGATGAAGGTATACGGAGATTCTGGAAACAACAGCAATTTCGCACGGCGAGTTGGGATGACTTAAAAAACACCTTCGAGGCAAGTTCCGGCCGTAGTCTGGACGGCTTTTTCGCGCAATGGCTGACGCGTAAAGGCGCGCCGGACATTGAGCTTAAGCAAGTCAAGTTGACGCACGCAGGCAATAAAAAACGGTACCGGCTTGCCTTCACGCTCACCCAAGCCGAACCGGCTTATACCTTGCGCGTGCCCGTTATAATCACTACCGAGGCAGGCATACAAGAGCATATTGTCGAACTTTCAAAATCGCGCACGACTTATGTAATCGAAACCAAGGAGGCCCCGCTATCCCTGGCCCTGGACCCTGATTTTCGGCTGTTTCGCATGCTCGACGCTGCCGAGCTGCCGCCCATATTAAGGCAAGTCGTCACCGATCCTGCCACGCTAACCACTATCATCACGGACGATGCGGCCACGCGCGAAATAGCGCAGCAACTTGCCGGAAAAATGCTGGATAACCTGCCGCGCTTTCTGGACACCGGCGCTAAGCCTGCCGACTTTAGTGCCCCGTTGCTGCTCATCGGCACGCATAAAGAAGTAGATGCCTTTCTGGTAAAACATCGACTGCCCGCCAGACCGGCAAGTCTTAAGGACAAAGGCACGGCACAGGTATGGGCCGGACAACAGGCCAACGGTAAGGTTATCGTTGCAGTATCTGCAAAAAATCCACAGTCATTGCAGGCATTGCTGCGCCCATTGCCGCATTACGGCAAGGAAAGTTTTTTGGTGTTCGATAATAACAAGGTCATCGATAAAGGCATCTGGCCCACGCACGGAAGCGTATGGGTGTTGTCCAAACGGCAATAAACATTTTCGGAAGAATATTCCCTCTCTCCTCGAGGGGGGAGGGTTAGGGTGGGGGTGAAGGTCTTCTCAATACTGGTTTTTCACCCCCATCCCAGCCTTCGCCCTAAATGGGGGAAGGAGCCACGTTATAAGGAATGCCGATGCAGCTGGTAGTGCTGAGCAATATCGATGACGTCTCTCCCGCTGACTGGAATGCCCTGGCAGGCGAGGCCAATCCCTTTCTGCATCATGAGTTTCTGGCCGCGCTTGAACATCATCAGTGTGTCGGGGATAAAGCGGGCTGGCTACCGCAGCATTTGCTCATGCACGAAGGTAATCGACTGCTGGGCGCTGTGCCCATGTACCTCAAAAATAATTCCTACGGTGAGTTTGTATTTGATTGGGCCTGGGCTGAGGCCTATCAGCGCGCCGGGCTGCGCTATTATCCGAAGCTGGTCGTCGCTATCCCCTACACGCCTGCTACCGGGCCGCGTTTATTGCTGGCGAACGGCGCTGAGCGCCACGCCATCGCTGACGGTCTCATTCTGGGCGCCCTGGAGCATGCGCGTAAGCTGAATGTCTCGTCCCTACACTGGCTGTTCACCAGCGATGAAGATACGCAAAGGCTCGAACACCATGGCCTCATGCGCCGTACCGGCTGTCAGTTTCACTGGCAAAATAATAACTACCGTGACTTCGACGATTTCCTCTCCGGCTTCTCGGCCGAAAAGCGCAAAAAGGTCAAACGCGAGCGCCGCCGCGTGAGTGAATCCGGCGTCGAAATAGAGGTCTTGCACGGCGATCAGATCAGTGCAGCACAGTGGGAAATATTTCATCACTTCTACAGTTCGACGTTCTGGAAGCACGGCGGCATCGCCTCGCTGACCCTGGAATTCTTCCAGGAATTAGGGCGCACAATGCCTACGCAGGTGGTACTGATCCTCGCCAAATATGACGGCCGCTACGTTGCCGGTGCATTCAACCTGCGTGGCAGCGACACCTTATACGGGCGGCATTGGGGTTGCGTGGAAGAGTTCCACAGCCTGCACTTCGAGGCCTGTTATTATCGTGCTATTGATTATTGCATAGCGCATGGCCTGCAACGCTTCGAGGCAGGCGCGCAAGGTGAGCACAAACTAAGCCGCGGCTTTTTACCGTCGCCAACCTGGTCGGCGCACTGGCTGAGCCACCCCGCCTTCGGCCGCGCAATTGAGGATTTCCTGGGTCACGAAACCGATCAAATGGAATATTATATGGATGCACTCGGCGCACACTCGCCGTTCAAAAATTGTTAAAGCCGGCCAATTTAATCACACGATAATCTTCTGAATGAATAACGCACGCACAGGGCCTTTCTGGATAAATCCGGATGATGAATCCGTAGAATTTCCAAATATCGAGTTGGCGCTGCGCGACCCCGACGGGCTGCTCGCCATCGGCGGCGATCTTAGCCCGGCGCGGCTGATCTCGGCCTATCGCAATGGCATTTTTCCCTGGTACAACGAAGACCAGCCCATCCTCTGGTGGTCGCCCGATCCGCGCGCCGTGTTGTTTCCAAACCAACTGCATGTCTCGCGCAGTTTGCAGAAGGAAATGGCAAAAAATGATTACACGGTGACTATCAATACGGCGTTCCAACGCGTCATGGAGGCCTGTGCACAGCCGCGCAAGGACGGCCACGGCACCTGGATTACGGCGGCCATGATCGAGGCCTATTGCCGTTTGCATACTATGGGGTTCGCGCACTCCGTGGAAATCTGGCATGGCGGTGAACTGAGCGGTGGGATATATGGAGTTGGTTTGGGACGCGTATTTTTCGGTGAGTCCATGTTCGGCCGCCGCACCAATGCATCTAAACTTGCCTTCGTTCATCTGGTACGCCGGTTGCACGACTCGAACTACGCATTACTGGATTGCCAGGTGCACTCCGCGCACGTCAAGCGCTTCGGTGCCGGGTTTATATCACGCAAAGAATTTACCGGCTTATTGAAGCAATGGTGTGCCAGCGGTGCGAGCAACATCTTATTATCGGGAGAATAAATCCTTGGCTCGTCCAACATCCGCTGATTTGGCAAGCAGCGTCAAGACGCTCAACTTCTTCCTCACCACCGAGCAGGCATGCAGCTATTTGCCGGAGCGCCGCGCTGGATCTGTGGTCGTCGATCCCTATACGCGCGTCAGCACGGCAATGTATAGCACACTGATCGACCATGGATTTCGCCGCAATTCGGGGCATATTTACCGCCCGCATTGCCAGGCCTGCGAGTCCTGTATTTCCGTGCGTGTACCGGTTAAAGAATTCATCGCCAGCCGTAGCCAGAAACGCGTCTGGCGGCGCAATCAAGACCTTGTTGTGCGACCCGTCGGCCTAAGCTTTCAACAGGAACATTTCCAGCTTTATCAGCGCTATTTAGAGAGTCGTCACCGGGGCGGCGGCATGGATGACGCCAGTCCTGAACAATATAACGAGTTCATCATAAACTCCGGTCTTGACGGTACCCGCCTGTATGAATTCCGCCTGCACGATAGATTGTTGGCGGTGGCCGTCGTGGATCAGTTACTGCAAGGATGGTCGGCGGTCTATACCTTTTTTGATCCGGACCTGGAGGCGCGCAGCCTGGGAACCCACGCCATACTCTGGCAAATAAACGAGGCTCAGCGCCTGGGACTTAGCTGGGTTTATCTCGGTTACTGGATCAAGGAATGCCGCAAGATGAGTTACAAAAACCAGTTCCGGCCTCTGGAAATTTACCGCGCCGGTCAATGGTTGAGAATCGACGCCCTGAGTTAAAATCCGGCTGTGCTATAATTAGGAGATGGTCTGTTAATCAAAGGGTAAAAGAACAGGATGGCAAAAGAAGAACACATAGAAATGGAAGGCACGGTTACCGAAACCTTGCCCAACACCATGTTCCGCGTAGTACTGGAAAACGGCCACGTAGTGACGGCACATATCTCCGGCAAAATGCGCAAGCACTATATCCGCATCTTGACCGGCGATAAGGTAACTGTGGAGTTGACCCCCTACGATTTAAGCAAAGGCCGCATCAGCTTCCGCGCACGCTAGGTTGTGACCTGTTGCGTGCGCCATGCGCACGATTCAATGCTCCTTTGGTAATAATTTTCGTGCGCGCGGAGCACCTTACACTTTAATCCAGTAAAACTGTGTTGAAGATTAGGGTTTGTTGGGTTACGCGATAAAACCGCTAACCCAACCTACATTACTAATCCACCTCCATTTGTGGATTAACAACGCCCTGGGCCTCTTCAATGGCAAAGGTTAATTTGCCGTCTTTTTCGCCGATTCTGACATGGCCCCCCGACGAGAGCTTGCCGAATAACAGGTCTTCAGCCAGCGGACGCTTGATGTTTTCCTGAATCAGCCGCGCCATCGGCCGAGCACCCATTGACGCATCAAAGCCGTGCTTGGCCAGCCAGTCACGCGCCGCCGCATCCACTTCAAGACCAACGCTCTTATCTTCCAGTTGCGCCTCAAGTTCCGTGATAAATTTATCCACAACATGGGCAATGGTAACGCTGTCCAGGGATTTGAACTGGATAATGCTATCCAGGCGATTGCGGAATTCCGGACTGAAGGTACGCTTGATTACCTCCATACCGTCGCTGGAATGATCCTGGTACGTGAAACCGATGGACGGGCGGCTGGTATGTTCTGCGCCCGCATTCGTCGTCATCACAATAACCACGTTGCGAAAATCAGCCTTACGTCCGTTATTATCCGTTAAAGTACCGTGATCCATTACCTGCAACAGCAGGTTAAACACATCCGGGTGCGCCTTCTCGACCTCATCCAGCAAAATAACGGAATGCGGATGCTTGTTTATGGCCTCCGTTAGCAGACCGCCTTGATCAAAGCCAACATAGCCGGGCGGCGCACCGATCAGCCGTGAGACCGTGTGGCGCTCCATGTATTCCGACATATCAAAGCGAATAAGCTCAATGCCCATAACGCGCGCGAGCTGCCGGGTAACCTCGGTCTTGCCCACGCCGGTTGGCCCGGAGAAAAGGAAGGAGCCGATTGGCTTATGCGTGTTGCCAAGGCCGGAGCGCGACATCTTGATGGCCGCCGCCAGGGTTTCGATTGCCTGATCCTGACCGAACACCACCAGCTTCAAGTTACGCTCAAGATTTAGCAGCATGCTGTGGTCCGTCGCAGAGACACTCTTGGGTGGAATACGCGCCATCTTGGCTACGACATTTTCAATCTCGCCCACACCAATTATCTTTTTACGCTTGGACAACGGCAAAATACTCTGATTGGCACCCGCCTCGTCGATCACGTCGATAGCCTTGTCAGGCAAATGCCGATCACCGATATAGCGATGCGCAAGCTCCGCCGCTACGCGCATGGACTGCCGCGAATATTTAACCTTGTGAAATTCCTCAAAGCGCGATTTCAAACCCTGCAGGATAGACACGGTTTCTTCAACGCTGGGTTCCACCACGTCTATCTTCTGGAAACGGCGCGCCAGCGCGCGATCCTTTTCGAAGATGCCGCGATATTCCTGATAGGTGGTCGAACCGATGCATTTCAAATCGCCCGAGGCCAGCGCCGGTTTAATCAGATTGGAGGCATCCATAACGCCGCCCGAGGCCGAACCCGCACCGATGATGGTGTGTATCTCGTCGATGAACAAAATAGCGCCCGGCTCCTTGTGCAACTGGCTGAGCACCGCCTTCAGGCGCTTCTCGAAATCACCTCTGTATTTCGTCCCCGCCAGCAATGCGCCGAGGTCCAGTGAATAGATGGTGCTGTCTTTGAGTATTTCCGGGACCTGCTCGTCCACAATCATCTTCGCCAAGCCCTCGGCAATGGCCGTCTTGCCCACACCGGCCTCGCCTACATACAGCGGATTATTTTTACGCCGCCGGCACAGTATCTGGATAGTGCGTTCAACCTCGTTTTTGCGGCCAATCAACGGGTCAATCTTGCCCAGCCGCGCCTGCTCATTGAGATTGCTTGCGTAATTTTCCAAGGCGCTCTTCGCGGGTGCCTCACCGCCGGCGTCTTCCTCCGTAGCCGGGGCAGCGCTCTGCGACTCTTCATCATTATGAATCTTGGAGATGCCGTGCGACATGTAATTGACGACATCCAGGCGGCTGATATTTTGCTTCTTGAGAAAATAGACCGCCTGGGATTCCTGCTCGCTGAAAATAGCCACCAGCACGTTCGCGCCGGTCACTTCTTTATTGCCGGACGCCTGCACATGGAATACGGCGCGCTGCAGCACGCGCTGAAAGGCCAGCGTGGGTTGTGTCTCACGCGTGTCGTGCAGTGATAGTAACGGCGAGGTCTCTTTCAGAAAATTAACGAGGTCGCGTTTGAGCTTATCCATATCGGCAGCGCAGGCGCGTAACACCGCAGCTGCCATAGGATTTTCCAGTAGGGCCAGCAACAGGTGTTCTGTTGTCATAAATTCATGTAAATGTTCGCGCGCTTCGCGGAAGGCGTGGTTCAGGGTGAATTCAAGTTCCTTGCTCAACATGGTCTCTGCCTCGTGAAGTACGCGCTGCCCCTTTTAAGTTTTCCAGTTCAAGCCTGCTCCATTGTGCAAAGCAATGGATGCTCATTGTGCTGTGAAAACTGATTTACCTGCTCTACCTTGACCTCTGCAACCTCGCGGGTATAAATGCCACACACTCCTGCACCGCGCGTATGTACATGCAACATGATCTGCACGGCCTTTTCCTGGCTCAGGCAGAAAAAGGTCTGCAATACCAGTACCACAAATTCCATGGGCGTATAGTCATCGTTGAGAAGCATAACCTTATAGAGCGGCGGCCGCTTAAGTTTGGGTTTTGCCTCCTGTACCGCCACCGCATCGTCATGTTGTGGACTGTGTTTCATGCTTTCTATTCTAGCCGAAATCGGAAAAATTGTAAGATATGAGGTAGGCCTCCCTGTTATCGAGCATTCCGCTATAAACAACCCAAATTTATCAGATAAGACAATCTTCTCATCAGGAAGTTTACATGGGGACAACCGATGCCAAATTAAATAGCGGGTTCGTAAAAACTATTAATCCGCCTGCACTGGACACTCTGATTTTGAATAGTCAGTTCACGCTTGGCTTATAACCGCAGCGCAGACACTCTGCCCGACCGACAGCGCTCTTTAGTCATCATTGGCAGGGTTGATTATGTGATAATGGTTTTTTATTTATCCAGTTTCCGCCACAGATGACCCGCCCTCGAGCCGAATCCGCCATCACAGCGAGCGAACCCTCTCGCGTATCTCCACTACAGCCCGTGCTACCGGCCAGCCGGGGCGAGCATAAGCACTGGGGACAACTTTACGGTAGCAGTTACGGCCTGATAATCAGCGCAGCGGCACGTCAGCATACCGGCCCGGTAGTGATCATTGCAGAAGACACACTGGCCGCACAGCGACTTGAGCATGAGTTGCATTTCTACACAGGTCAGGACAGCGATTTGCCGATATTGAGTTTTCCCGACTGGGAAACGCTGCCTTATGACATTTTTTCACCGCACCAGGACATCATCTCGCAGCGCCTGGCGACGCTTTATCATCTGCCACAATTGACACGCGGC
Organism: Gammaproteobacteria bacterium; assembly: GCA_039914705.1. Classification (GTDB taxonomy): domain Bacteria; phylum Pseudomonadota; class Gammaproteobacteria; order SURF-13; family SURF-13; genus JBDSTW01. The sequence goes on from JBDSOT010000005.1 coordinate 7,450, forward strand.
ATTCTCGTGTTGCCGGTCGCCACCTTATTGCAACGATTACTCCCGCGCGATTACTTTGAGGCCCATAGCCTGCTGCTCGACGTCGGACAACGGCTTGATCTTAACCAACTGCGCCTGCGCCTGGAGTCAGGTGGGTATCGCTACGTTTCACAGGTGATGGAACACGGCGAATTCGCGGTGCGCGGCGGGCTGGTCGATCTGTTCCCCATGGGCGCCGCGCTGCCCTACCGCATCGATCTGTTCGACGAACAGATTGAAACCATGCGCACCTTCGACCCCGAGAGCCAGCGCAGCATCGCCGCAGTAAAGCAGATTCGCATGCTCCCGGCGCGCGAATATCCATTAACCGACGACGGTATTGCCCGATTCCGCCAGTCTTTCCGCGCCAGTTTCGAAGGCGATCCGCAAAGCGTGCCGCTCTATCGCGATGTAAGCAAAGGACTCGCGCCGCCCGGTATTGAATATTACTTGCCCTTATTTTTCGAGCATACGCATACATTGTTTGATTATTTGCCTGCCAGTAGTTTGGTGATGACAACCCACGGCGTGGCAACCGCCGCCGACGGCTTCTGGAACGAGGCCTGTGAGCGCTACGAACAGGGCCGCCATGATCGTGAACGGCCACTGTTACCGCCAGCCCGCTTATTCATGCAGACCAATGAAGTATTCGGTGCGTTGCGTGGTTTCCCGCAGATAAACTTGCAGCATTTTGAAATCGAGCAAGCACCTACGGCCGGCGCACTATCCGCCGACATTAATTACGCCACGCGTAACCCACCCTCGCTAACCCTCGATGTACGCGCCGCACGGCCCAGCGCTATCCTTACCGATTTTCTGGAAAAATTTAACGGGCGTGTATTATTTGCCGCAGAAACAACCGGCCGACGCGAAACCCTGCTGGAATTATTAAAGGGCTGCGATCTGCGCCCTGCCCTGTTTGACGATTGGCCGAGCTTCCTCGCCGCCGACGCCCGGCTTGGCATTACCGTTGCGCCGCTGGAACATGGCCTGCTGCTTGATGATCCGCGCATCGCCGTTATCGCCGAGACGCAACTGTTCGGTGACCGTGTCATGCAGCGTCGCCGTCGCAAGGTCCGCAACCGCGACACTGATGCAATCATCCGCAATCTTGCCGAGCTGCATGTCGGTGCCCCGGTGGTTCACGAAGACCACGGCGTCGGGCGTTATCTCGGGCTGCAAATACTTACTGTCGGCAACATCGAGACGGAATTCCTGGCCCTGGAATACGCGGGGGGCGACAAGCTTTACGTGCCGGTGTCAGCGCTGCAATTAATCAGCCGCTACACGGGCACGGATAGTGAACATGCGCCACTGCACCGCTTGGGCAGCGACCAATGGGAACGCGCCAAGCGCAAGGCACGCGAGCGCGTGCGCGACGTGGCGGCCGAGCTGCTCGAGATTCACGCCCAACGCGCGGCGCGCAAGGGCCACGCCTTCGCGATTTCGGACGATGAATACGCCGCCTTCGCCGCCGCCTTTCCATTTGAGGAAACGCCCGACCAGATGGATGCGATCGACAATGTGCTGGATGATATGCGCTCCGGCAAACCGATGGATCGCTTGATTTGCGGCGATGTCGGTTTCGGCAAGACCGAGGTCGCCATGCGCGCCGCGTTCGTGGCCACCCAGGGCGGGCGGCAAGTGGCCATGCTCGTACCCACCACCCTGCTCGCCCAGCAACATTATCAAACCTTCAAGGATCGCTTCGCCGACTGGCCGGTCAATATTGAGGTTATCTCGCGTTTTCGCTCCAAAAAACAGCAGGACGAGGTGATAGCAGGCATCGAAGCCGGTACGGTGGACATTATTATAGGGACGCATAAACTCATCCAGGATAACATTAAGTTTAAGCGCTTAGGCCTTGTAATAATTGATGAAGAGCATCGCTTTGGCGTGCGTCAAAAAGAGCGCTTCAAGCAATTGCGCGCCGAGGTTGACGTGCTGACGCTCACCGCCACGCCGATCCCGCGCACCCTGAGCATGTCGCTGTCGGGAATGCGCGACCTCTCCATTATTGCCACCGCACCCTCACGGCGGCTGGCCATCAAGACCTTCGTGCGCGAGTGGAATAAACCCTTACTGTATGAATCCTGCCTGCGCGAGATCAAGCGCGGCGGGCAGGTGTATTTTCTGCACAACGAGGTCGAGACCATCGAGAAGATGGCGAACGAGCTTGAGGCCCTGGTGCCCGAGGCCAGCGTGCGCGTGGCGCACGGACAGATGCGCGAGCGTGATCTTGAGCAGGTCATGCTTGATTTTTATCATCAGCGCTTTAACATCCTGGTATGCAGCACCATTATCGAAACCGGCATCGACGTGCCCAGCGCCAATACCATCATCATCAACCGCGCGGATAAACTCGGCCTCGCACAGCTTTATCAATTGCGCGGCCGCGTCGGCCGTTCGCACCATCGCGCCTATGCTTATTTAATAATCCCTTCGCGCAAGACCATCAGCGCCGATGCACTCAAGCGCCTGGAGGCCATCGAATCCATTGAGGACCTGGGCGCGGGGTTCACGCTTGCCTCGCACGATCTGGAGATTCGCGGTGCGGGCGAATTGCTCGGCGAGGAGCAGAGCGGCCAGATTCATGAGATTGGCTACACGCTGTATACCGAATTACTGGAACGTGCCGTAAAGGCATTGAAGGAAGGCCGCCAGCCCGACCTTGAAGCGCCGCCCGAGCGCAGCATGGAGATTGACCTGCACGCACCGGCGCTGATACCGGCTGATTATCTGTTCGATGTGCATGCGCGCCTGATCTTGTACAAGCGCATCGCCAGCGCGGCGAATGATGATGAATTGCGCGAATTGCAGGTCGAGATGATCGACCGCTTTGGTCTGCTACCCGAGGCCACCAAGACACTGTTCAGCATTACGGAATTGAAGCTCAAGGCCGTGCAACTGGGGATTATCAAGATTGATGCGGGGATGGCAGGCGGGCGTATCGTATTCGGCGCAACCCCGAATATCGACCCGCTGAAGATCATCAAACTCATTCAGACGCAGCCGAAAATCTACAAATTAGATGGTCAACACAAACTGCGGCTGACGATGGATTTGCCCGACACCGCCGCGCGCCTTGCCATGTTGGAGGCTTTGCTAACCCAACTCGCAGCCTAGTTAATCTTGCGGCCCGATCTCGACACCTGCAAGGTCGGCCAATTCCTGTTCAAAACCAAACAGGCGCAGATCCGTGATGCGCTGCGGATACAGAATGCCCTCCAGGTGATCGCATTCATGCTGCGCCACGCGCGCATGAAAACCATGCGCCTCGCGCTCGAAGCGCACACCCTGCGGGTCAAAACCGGCGTAGCGGATATGCGTATAGCGCGATACCAAGCCGCGCATGCCCGGCACACTCAAACAGCCCTCCCACATATCGTCCGTTGCGTCGCTCAACAATTCAATCTCGGGGTTAATCAGGATGGTCATCGGCACCGGCTCGGCGTCCGGATAGCGCGGGTTGGCCTCAACACCGAAAATAACCACACTTTGACTTACACCAATTTGCGGCGCGGCCAATCCAGCACCGTTGCGCTCCGCCATGGTGTCGAACATATCCTCGATCAGCGCGTCGAGGGCCGATGTGTTGAAGGCGGTGACAGGTTGCGCCTTCTGCAACAGCAGGGGATGCCCCATGCGCAACACGTTTTTAACAGCCATGACTTATTACCCGATCCGTTATTAACACTAAAATAAATGATAATTAGGACGAAACGCAACCCAAGTAGACGATCAGTGAGAGTTTAAAAACATTCTCATGCCGATGATTGTAACGGTATTCAATTTCTTTTAGATACATGGGAAAGTGATACCTCGATACGCCCCGATAACGCAACATGGCTTGCACCCGACACCTAACAAATGAAAGGGACTTCCCCGTCCCGAGGCTGCGAGAAGTTTCCGCCAACGGCATCAAAAGTTCTACTGTTAACCACGCACCGCTGCTTCAATGGCTGCAACGTCGATCTTGCGCATTGGCATCATTGCCTCAAATGCCCGTTTAGCCACGTCGCCACCTAAAGCCATTGCTTCCGTCAGGACTCTCGGCGTGATTTGCCAACTAATACCCCACTTGTCCTGGCACCAACCGCACTGACTTTCTTTTCCACCGTTATCTACAATAGCGCTCCAATAGCGATCCGTTTCTTCTTGATCCTCGGTGGATATCTGAAAGGAGAACGCTTCGCTGTGCTTGAATCGAGGGCCGCCATTAAGTCCGATGCAAGGTATGCCAGCAACAACAAATTCCACAGTTAAAACATCACCAGCTTTTCCGTCAGGATAATCAGACGGTGCTCGGTGAACAGCGCCAAGGCTACTCTCTGCGAAAAGACGCGTATAGAAGCGCGCGGCTTCCTCTGCATCGCGTTCATACCACAAGCAGATCGTGTTCTTATTCATGAAGTGTCACCTCTTTGTTGCGATAGCAAGGATATTTGCCCTGCCGCCTAACGAATGAAAGGGACTTCCGTCCCGAGGCTGCGCGCTTTTGGTGCGCCCCTCAAATGCAATGTTGGTGGGTTATATGACCACCCTCGTTGCAAAAGCTAAACAGCTTATGGCACTGCGCGTGTCCAACGCCCGCGTTGACCGGCGCCGTGAAGCGCGCAGCGCTGAACCGCGTCCGAGTCGAACGCAAAGTTAGACCTCATCATTATCACGCTTAAGGCTATTGTGACTGCGGCACAGGAATCGAAGATTGGACAGCTCGTCTGTGCCCCCGCGCGAAAGGGCCTTGATGTGGTCGACGGTTAAGTGCTCAGCGGTGTTGCAGCCGGGCACCGCACAGACGTAAGGAACTCCTGCATCGAGCATGGCAAGTATGAGGTAGGAGCGACCCGCATCGAACTGTCTGCGCCGGACTTTCGTGTGCGTTTTCTTGGCTTTGGCACCAGCTTCGGAAATTCGGATCTGTTCCAAGAGGCACAAGTACTGGTCGTACGAAAGCTCAGAGTACTTCGCGAGTGGCCCCATGCCGCCATGACAGGCATTTCGCAACGGCTCATCAGTCATGTGTGAGTACGCGAGCTGAATCAGTTCGGCCAGGCGCTGCGGCGGAACGTTCAATGCAGGACGGTGGACTAGGACACCGATGTTTGGCGCAAACGAGACGACGTCCTCAATATGTATCAGCGGCATATGCGTCTGGATCGATGAGGTCTAACGTGGCGCGAGTTGAGCCGCACCCTAAGTGATTAAGGATAAGATGATTTTATCGTTAATCACGGATGGCCGGTAGCCGCGACCGGAAGGAGCGGTGTCGGCTCGAACGAGAGTTGGACGGCGCGTAGCGTCGGATAATGAAAGTTCGTGACAACTCGCGCCACGTTGGTTAGCGCGCGCGTTTAGCGCCAACGTGGGTGTTTAGAGAAACCGAGTGGGTTATGTGACCATCCTCGTTGCAGAAGCTAGACAGCTTATGGCGCTGCGCGCTGACCAACGTAAAGTTAAGGGGCGCCGCGCTTTTGCGGCGTCCCTCTTGAACGTAGGGTTAGCCTTATTTTGCGTGACGGCTTGCGTCAATAGCCAAACCAACAAAAACAAAAGAAACCACTAAAACAAGCAAAGCGGCAATAATTTCCATGTTCATAACTCCCTGAGAGATTCAATGCGTTGTTCAATGCGCCTGTGTAAAAGTACAACACCCACTGTGGCAACAACCGCAGCTACCGTGACCGTGGTAATTAGAATTGTGCTCGCAGATGCAATGTTTGAGGCAAGCCATCCCACCAAACTAATATCTGTAACCACAAGAATACCTAACCAAACTTTAAGGTAGGCTATTTGCTCTTTTGTAAAATCAGTTTCTGACAACCAGGCAACAGTATTTGATTTAGATTAAACGCTTTATTTTATTCCGTGGCAAACAGTGTCCGCGATTATAGAGCACGCCGCCAAGTTGAGCCTTAACCCCTCGTCATCGACATAAAGCGTATTACTTGTGCCGGGTTTTCCGGGAATTCGTGGCGTTCGGGTTTGAGCGCAATCGCCTGGTAAATGGCTGCTTTAAGTCGGTGTCGCTGATGCCTGTGCGTAGCAGCGGGCGCAGACAAATTTAGGCAATAGCTTCGTGTGGTCTTCCGCGTCTTAGAATAACCGCAAAAAATACAGTTGCGATCCCTCAAAAGTTGGTCGCACGGCTAAATACTGTATGAACCCCTGTAACCATAAGTATCTCCTAGGATACTCTGGTTACGAAACGCCCTAATTCCAAATTCTAATAGAGCATTAACTTTTCTGCGACAGCAGCCAACAAAAATTATATCAGCGGTATCACGTGCTCAAGCAGTTTGCGTACCTTGCTCATACCCGACTTCAACTGAATCTCTATCTCGTGCATGGAGATGGAGCTATCGCCCCGACCCGCAGCCAGATTCGCGATGACGGCGCAGGTGGCGTACTCCAGGCCCAGTTCGCGCGCCAATACCGCCTCGGGCATGCCGGTCATGCCGACGATGTCGCAACCGTCGCGCTCCATGCGGTCGATCTCTGCGGCAGTTTCAAGTCGTGGCCCCTGTGTTGCGCCATAAGTCGCATCGAAGCTAGCATCCAGGCCGGCGAGTTTACAGCCTTGCATGAGGCTGTCGCGTAGTGCCTGACTGTAGGGGAAGGTGAAGTCGATATGGATAACCGGCCCCTGACTGGCCTCAACAAAGGTGTGGGCGCGCGACCAGGTGTAATCAATTATTTGATCGGGAATGACCACCCGCCCAGGCGTCAAATCCGCGCGGATACCACCCACAGCGGCCACGGCAATGACCTTGCTTACGCCAACCTGCTTTAACGCCCATAAATTTGCGCGGTAATTGATCTCGTGCGGCGGGATGGAATGGCCGGAGCCGTGGCGCGGCAAAAATACCAATTTTTTGCCACACAATATTCCGTGCGTTAACGGACCTGACGGTTCGCCGTAAGGTGTGTGCACCATTTCCCGGTGCGTAATCTCCAGCGTCTTTAACGAGCGCAGTCCGGTCCCGCCGATGATTGCAAGTTCTGCCATGGTTGTTAATTATCCTTGACTGCGTAAATTCCGGGCGCGTTGCGCAAATAGCCGTGATAATCCATGCCGTAGCCAAACACATAACGATCCGCCACCGTCAAGCCCACGAAATCGGCGCGCATACCCTGCTTGCGGTCATGCAGTTTATCGACGAGGGCCACACTATACACCTCGCTGGCACCAGCGGCCCGGCACTCCTCGACAATGGCCGTGAGCGTCACGCCTTCGTCAAAAATATCGTCCACCACCAATATTGCGCGATCCTGCAATGCATGCGTTGGCCTTGCCAGCCAATGCAATTTTCCGCCTTGAGTCGTGCCGCCGTAGCGGGTGACATGGATATAGTCGAGTTGCAGCGGGAACTGTAGCTGGGTAAGAAGTTTGCCTGCGGTAATCATGCCGCCGGTCATGACACATAACACCAGGGGATTGCTGTTGCTGAGCTGTGTGGAAATCGCCGCGGCCATGTGCGTGAGTGCTGCCTCGACCTGATCTTCCGAATACAAAAGATCGGCTTGCTCAAGGACCTCACGGGCTTGCTGGGCAGTTATGGACATGGCGCGTAATTATTCTTGGAGAAAGGAGCCGGGATTATAGAAGGGTTAAATTTTCCGCGCCAGCCGCGCCGGGAATCAATGTGTTGACGGCCTGGATGGCCTGCGCCCACGCCGGGTTTTTTTGCAGTCCATGGCGGCTGATCTGGCCGCGCCCGCGCATGCGCACCAGGCGCATATACGCCACTGGATTATCGTAAGCGCCCAGGCCATCCAGCACCTGGGCTGCGGCCTGCGGATTATTGCACACCAGCACCATGTCGCAGCCGGCATGCAGTGCCGCTTGGGCGCGCTCCAAAAAATTACCCGCCACGCTCGCACCCTCCATGCTCAGATCGTCGCTGAAGATGGCGCCCTGAAATTCGAGGCGTCCGCGCAAAACCTCGCGCATCCAGAACGGCGAAAAACCCGCCGGGTGCGGATCGACATTCGGATAGATCACGTGTGCGGGCATGATCGCGGCCAGGCCGTAGTGAATCATGCGCTCGAAGGGCAAAATATCTTCGGCATAAATGTCCTCATAGCGGCGCTCGTCAATCGGAATAGCGGTGTGCGAATCTGCCTCAACGCCACCGTGGCCGGGAAAATGTTTGCCGGTCGCGGCCATGCCCGCGTGTTTCATGCCGATCATATAAGAGTGCGCGATATCGGCGAGGGCCTGCGGATTGCTGTGAAACGCGCGGTCGCCGATTACCTGGCTGATACCCCGATCCACATCCAGCACCGGGGCAAAACTGAAGTCGATGCCGACGGCGCGCAACTCGCTCGCCATCAACCAGCCGCAGGTCTCCGCGAGACGTCTGGCAAGCTGCTCGCTGCTGTCGTAGATAGTGCCGAGTTGCCGCACCGCAGGCAAGCGGCTGAATCCGTCGCGAAATCGCTGCACACGCCCGCCTTCATGATCGACGGATACCAGCAGGCGCGGTTCGCGCAATTCGTGTATCTCTTTAACCAACGCCTCGATCTGTTCCGGAGAAACATAATTGCGGCTGAATAAAATGACAGCACCGACCAGAGGGTGACGCAACATGTCGCGCTCAACGGCCGTTAGGACCGGACCCGCTAGGTCTACCATTACTGGTCCTAAAGACAAGGGATTTTCCTTCTGAGCAGCATTGGCCGTATACCCCGAATCGCTAAGTCTTGATGAAAACGCGCGTGCCCACTTTAACACGCTCAAATAATTCAATGACATCGTGGTTGCGCATTTTTACGCATCCGTGAGAACTGGGGACACCCATTACGTCATCGTCCGGACAGCCGTGAATATAGATATAACGGCGCATGGTATCGACCACCCCCAACCGATTTTTACCCGGCTCCAGGCCGCTCAACCACAGGATGCGTGTAAGTATCCAATCGCGGGCGGGAAATTTCTCGCGTAGTTGCGGCGTATAAATTTCACCGGTAGTGCGCCGTCCAACAAACACCGTAGCGGGCACGCAACCCTGTCCTATTTTAGCGCGAATATAGTGCCGGCCGCGCGGTGTGCATTCACTGCCCGCCACTTCACCCGGCCCGTTTTTCGCGGTGCTCACCAGCACATCGAGCGCTATCTGGTTCGCATCGCGCAGGCGCAGACGCTGCTCGGAAATACTGACCTCAATCGTCAATTCACTGTCTGGCATTTAAAATTCACTACTGAGCACTGGGATTGCAAACGATTCTGGGCAGCTGAGCATGCAGTGTATGATATACGTCAAGCCGGTAAATCCCTACCCTGACACAGCATCCCATAGCTCCGGCTAACAAGGAACTACATGATCGAGGATAACGTGGCCGAAGCCACAATGAGCGCGTACATCAAGCGGATCGCCACCGGTCCGAAAATGAGTAAGGATTTGACCTTGGCGGACGCGCGCAATGGCATGGAGCTGATCCTGACGGGGGCGGTCGATCCGGTGCAGGCCGCGATTTTTCTCATCGCCCTGCGTATGAAGCGCGAATCGGACGATGAGAATTTCGGTATCCTGGAGGCCCTGCGCGCGCATACTCTTTTCAGTGTTGCCGAGGTGGATGAGTTAATCGACATCGGCGATCCCTACGATGGTTTTCTGCGCCATCTGCCCGCCGGGCCTTTTTTACCGGCCCTGCTGGCGGCCTGCGGCGTATCTGCGGTTTCGCACGGTTGTCAACAACTCGGCCCCAAATTTGGCCTAACGCATCATCAGGTATTGGCTGCTGCGGGGATTAAGGTAAATCTTGCGCCGCAAGAAGCGGCGGCTTGTATAAGCAATCCTCGCATCGGCTGGGCCTATATTGATCAACGTCACTTTAACCCTGCGTTGCATGCCCTCACGGAGCTGCGCCGCCTCATAGTCAAGCGGCCGTGTCTGGCAACACTGGAAAAATTATGCGGCCCGCTGCGTGCACGCGAAAAAAATCATTTAGTGGTGGGCTATGTTCACGCCGCCTACGAACAGCTGCTTCCGCAACTCGCGCGCCACGCCGTTTATAACTCGGCGCTGGTGCTACGCGGCATCGAAGGCGGAATCGTTGCACCGCTCAATGCGCCGAGCAAGCTGTCCGGTTATACCCGTGATGGCCTTGATGTCTCCGAAAAACTATCTCCACACGAAGCCGGCATCGACTCGAAGCTGCGTAACACCTCGCTACCGGACGCATTGGATAATGAGATATTCGATCATGGTCTGATCGCCGCCACCGCAGCCCAGGCAGGCTTGGCGGCATTAAATGGGGCAAGTGGCCCAATGCGCGATAGCCTGGTGCTCGCCGCCGCTGCCATCCTTCAACATATTGGGCGGGCCAAATCGCTTAACGCCGCCGCCGCGCTGGCGAGAGATGCACTTGACTCCGGCAGTGCACGCGAGCGTTTCAAATTGTTCCCTCATCACTGAGCAAGGTCTGGCTGCTTGCCATTAACTCCTACGGATTAAACCACGCCAGTTTGCCGTGCAGCTTTACGACCTCGCCGACGATAATTAAGGTCGGCGCGTGCACTTCGGTATTTTTAATAATCTCCGGTAGGGTTTCCAGCGTGCCGATTAACACGCGCTGCTGACGCGTCGTACCCTGCTGAATAAGTGCGGTCGGCATGGTCGCGGGCATGCCGTGCGCTATCAATTCGCGGCACAAGATATCCAGGCCCACCAGCCCCATATACACCACGATGGTCTGTTGCGGCTGCACCAGCGCATCCCAATTCAGATCCATGCTGCCGTCTTTTAAATTGCCCGTCACAAAAATACAGGCCTGCGCATAATCACGATGGGTCAGCGGGATGCCCGCATAGGCCGCACAGCCGTTCGCGGCGGTAATACCGGGGACGACTTGAAAGGGAATGCCTTCCTGCGCAAGCGTGTCGATCTCTTCGCCGCCGCGCCCGAAGATAAATGGATCGCCGCCTTTGAGACGCAGCACGCGTTTGCCCTGTCTGGCCAGCGTTACCATTAACTGATTAATCTCCTCCTGGCGCACGGTATGCACACTGCGCCGTTTGCCTACATAAATGCGTTCGGCATCGCGGCGTGTTAAATCCAGCACCTCCGCGCTGACCAGACGGTCATGCAATACTACATCCGCCTGCTGCATGAGGCGCAGCGCACGAAACGTGAGCAGATCGGGATCACCGGGGCCGCCGCCGACCAGATAAACCTCGCCGGTTGTGCGTATGTGATCACCATCCAGCTCGGCTTGCAGGGCCGTACGTGCTGCATCGTCCTGCCCGGCAAATACCCGTTCTGCAATCGGACCCTGAAGAATTTTTTCCCAGAAAATACGGCGCTGCGCAGGGTTTGTGAAGCGTTTTTTTACGGCATCGCGAAAACTCCCCGCGAGTGCCGCGAGTCGGCCATAAGCTGCGGGTATTATTGTTTCCAAACGGGCGCGCAGCAGCCGCGCCAAAACGGGCGATGCACCGCCGCTGGATACCGCGACTATGATGGGCGAGCGGTCAACTATGGAGGGAAAAATAAAGCTGCACAGTTCTGGCCTATCCACGACATTGACCGGGATATTTCTTTGCATTGCGAGTTCAGAAACGCGGCGATTTACATCTGCGTTGTTGGTTGCGGCTACAATTAACTGGCAGCCGGCAAGATCGTCTGCGGAAAATTCAGCCGCATGATGAGTAAGCTTGCCTTCTTCTACCCATTGTCTGAGCGTATCGCCCAACACGGGTGACACAACCATCACGCAGCCACCGGCACGCAACAGCAAAGCGGCCTTGCGCGCCGCGACCTCGCCGCCGCCTACCACCAGGCAAGGCTTGTTTTTAATATTTAAAAATACCGGGAGATAATCCATTGCTTAATCCGATCGCAGGTCAGCAATCGCCTTTCATTTTATATTGCGGTAGAAGTGTCGGTTTGATATTCAATGGTAAGATAACTCATGCTATTTAAATAGAGAAAAGGAAGGCTCATGAGGTTCCTTGGAATCGGTGAATACAACAGCCTGGGTGACATGTACTACCGCCTTGCTAACGCGGGGCACGAGGTGCGCGTGTTCATCGAGGCACCCGAGGCCCATGATATTTTCCAGGGAATGATAACGCGCAGCACTGATTGGCGTGCGGAATTATCCTGGATCCGCGCTGCCGGCACGAATGGCATCATACTCTTCGAGTCCGCCGCCCAGGGTGAATTACAGGATCAGCTCAGGAATGACGGCTATAACGTGATCGGTGGCTGCGCCTTCGGTGACCGGCTGGAGTCTGATCGTGTGTTCGGCCAGGAAATTCTGCGCGCGCTGGGTTTGCCCATAGCAAAGTCCCATGCGTTTGATTCCTACGAACAAGCCATCGTCTTCGTGCACACGCGTAAGGGCCGTTATGTCTATAAAAATAACGGCAGTGAATCCGCCTCCACGCGCAATTATGTGGGTGAAATGGACGATGGGGCGGATATGATCGCGCTGTTAGGCATGCACCAAGCACGACAGCTTACCGGTGTAAGGCCCAGCTTTATTTTGATGGAACACATTGAAGGCATCGAGGTCGGCGTCGGTGCCTACTTCAACGGCGAAGAATTCCTCACCCCGGCCTGCCTGGACTGGGAACACAAGCGATTCTTCCCCGGAGATTTGGGGGAATTGACCTGCGAGATGGGCACGATAGTGACCTACCGGGGCGCTGAACGCATCTTCGATCTCACCCTGGCGCGCATGGCAGAACAATTGCGCGCATTCCATTATTGCGGTTACATCAATCTCAATACTATCGTGAATGCGCAAGGCATCTGGCCGCTCGAATTCACCTGCCGCTTCGGCTATCCGGGCTTTGCCATCTGCGATGCCCTGCACGATGAAGGCTGGGATTGTATATTCCGCAAGATGATTACGCGTGACGATCTCTCCATCAAAACCCGCAACGGTTTTGCCGCCGGCGTGGTGCTTACCGTCCCGCCATTTCCCTATGAATACGGCTACGCTGATCTCTCGAAAGGCGCGCCCATCTGTTTTCGCGACACCTTGACTGCGGCGGATCGACACAATCTGCATTATGGTGAAGTTGGGATGCTCGATTCACAACTTGTCACCAGCGGCTCGGTCGGTTATGTGATGGTGGTGACCGGCGCGGGCGAAACTGTTTTGCACGCGCAACGGCAGGTTTATGACCGGGTGCGTAAGGTTGTCGTGCCCAATATGCGCTATCGAACCGACATCGGCGACAAATTAATTCACCATGACCTGGCTCAATTAACAGCACTGGGTTATCTGCAATGAGCCTTTGTAATACGACTCCAGCAGCAAGCCTGGAAACGCTGATTGCAAGGCTGGAACCGCCTGCCGTGCGACCGTTGCTGGCGCAGTTTTTCGACGGCGCTATCTCTCCCGCCGTCACATTGATGTATCTGCTTATCGAAACGCGCGAGCTGACAACGATCAACAGGGCATTGAACAGCTTATTCTCCGGTATCGACGCATTGCCGGATGACAGTGGGTTACACCGTGAGCGCTTACTGCAACTTAGCGAGCTGATACGTGATAACCCATCGGGCTGCGCACGCATCACGGCCATGCTGCTTAGTGATGTGGATAGCGACGCGCCTGCGAAGTCGGTGGAGGAAGGTATCGCCTTCTGTAAGCGCCTGTTTGACTGGTCTGTGCAAGAGTGTGCGGAGGCCAGCGTGGCGCTTTATTCACTGGGTAATCCGGAAATACTCGCGGCCGCCACGGCCGAAGTCGCCGCTAAAATGCAGGCGTGGGACTTATTGCATTCCGAGTGCAGCGCGCTTGAAATCGGTTGCGGCATTGGCCGATTTCAAGTCGCGCTGGCAGGCAAGTTGCGGCACATAACCGGTATTGATGTCTCCGCCAGGATGATTGAAGCCGCGCAGTTGCGCTGCGCCGGGCTTACCAATGTACGGCTGTTGGAGTGTTCGGGCCATGATCTCGCGCAATTTTCCGACGACAGTTTTGACCTGGTGTTCGCAGTCGATTCGTTTCCGTATTTGTGTCAGTCCGGGATGGCGCTGATAGCAACGCATTTTCACGAGGCGGCGCGGGTGCTGAGGTCACAAGGGGATTTTTTGATATTAAATTTCTCGTACCGCGATAATCTTTTACAGGACTGCGCTGATGTTGCGCGTCTGGCGGCCGAGGCCGGTTTTGAGCTGGTGATTAACGGCGAACGTGCGTTCACACTTTGGGACGGCGTAGCATTCCATTTACGGCGGCGGCGCTAAAGGTCTGGCGCATGTCTTACACAGCAAGCTCCAGCCGGTAGCGCTCGAAACAGCGCGCACCGCACGTCAATCTCAACAGGGCACCTTCCGCAATGGGACGTGCCGCCAACGGATTTTCCGACACCAGTGAATGCAGAATTTCGCGATTCCAGGCTGCCGAATGCTTTATGTCCAGGCCCGCATGAAGTTGAAAATAACTGCGCGCCTCGGCCGGGACAGCCAGGCGCTTGAGGCCTGCATTGATGTGCGCAACGCGTCCGGGCGCGGTCATCTCGATCACACCCAGTGCGCCTATCGCGTGGTAGGCATAGCGCCTATTGGCGGCCAAGGCGACCATGGTATTAGCCAGCGCCAGGGCCTCCCATACGGTATCGTCTATCGACGGTTCGAGCTTTAATTCCCGCGCCACCTTGTCCAACATGGGGCCGTGCATACCGCCTTCACTACCGCGTCCCATCTCATCCCAATAATTTCTCGCCAATTCAAGCTTGGCGGTTACCGGAAACTTCACTTGCGTCATGGCTACAAGATCATCAAATCCGGCCTCGCCTGCGATCTCCTGCGTGATAAACCAGCGCATATCGGCCATCGTCGCGCTGGATGCCAGCCAGGGAAACAGGGCATCGCCTTGGCTCGGCCCATGGACGCGCAGGTCTTCAAACCATTTAATAAATCCATCCGCATTGCGCGGCGCGGCAGCGGCTTGCACGGCAACATCGGCCCTTTGTTTCTCGATAAAATGCCCTTCGGTAATGCGAAATTTCATCTCCAAAGCCAGGTCTGCCTGCCAGGAAGATCTGCCGAAGCCGGGCTTGAGACGCTCGTGATTAAATGTCGCTAGTTTTCGATGAAATTCGGCGTGGAAGGCGGAGCGGGATTGGTTCAACGGGATAATCGGGCGACTGTCAGCAGAGACCATCATATAGTGACTCCCTTCCTTAGAGTTGTCTGGCAAGAAAATTATGTAACTTATAATCTCTGACAACATGGAGGCGGATCGGTTTCATCTCAGACTTGAATAATGAGTGCGACGGCGGCTAGGCGATCAACAGCGCCATAAGCCGGATTATCCAGCTCTTCGCCAAACACGTCGGGGTCTATTTCTTCGTAAACATAACCCACGCCTGCTGCCCTTAACTCTGCGACAATGGCCTCTTTAAACACGTCAACGCCTTCGATAATTGCAGCACCCGTATAGAGGATAAGCCGGCCACCGGGAGCCAATCTGGGCAGTGATTCGCGCACGATACGAACCGATAATGCATGGCCCCACTGCCCTCCCCCATGCCGGTATATGCGCGCGCCGCTATCCACCAGATACGGCGGATTGGCTACTATCAGATCGAGCGGGCCGTCAACCGCTTTAAGAATATCGCTGAGTACACACTCGGCATTTTCGATACCAGCTAAAGCGGCATTGATCTGTGCATAACGCAAGGCATGGGGATTGATATCCGCCAGCACCAGATGCCGTTGTTGGCCGCGCAGTAATTTTTCAATCACAATGCCGCCAATGCCCGTGCCGCATCCGATATCCGCGATGCAACTGCCGGCCGCCGGTTGATTCTCACCCAGCTCACGTTCGATCAGTGCGGCAAAACGATAACTATCCGGTCCAAAAAAAACGGCATCGGCATCTTTGGTAGGATAAGCTGAATGCACGTACAGTGTCTCGCCAAGTGAGGAAAAGCGCACCGTGCTGCGCAATAACTCGCCCTCTTTCACAAGTGCACCGGCCGCGTCGAGCAGTCCCAACAACGCGGGCGGCAACAGCGATTCGCTGAACGGCCGGCTCCAGCCAAACACATCGCGCAATGAACGCGCCTGTGAATTTTCAGGTCGCGCATTCACGCGCCGATGGGTCTCCGGGCTTACCGTAATAAAATGATAGCCCACCGCGCGCAAACTTACGCCCAGATCAAATAAGGCCTTATCACTGGCGCACATTTGCCGATGCCGATGAGCAGAGGAAATAAAAATTATGCCTTATGCGAGGCCGGTATATTTGGGCTAATAGCCACCAATGCCGCCTGCAATTCTTTCAATGCCGAAAACCCCAGCGGCATCGCCAGACGTATCCACAAAGGGCGCTGATACTCAAGCGTCGCCCCGCCCCAGTGCCGTGCGCCGCGCAGGCCGATAAGTTCATAGAGCCAGGCCAAATAGCCGGGCACCGTAATACCTAGTCCGCTCAAGTCCAGAATTACGGCGTGCGCGCCGACCGGAAGTCGCACGGGAAATCCCGCCTGTAGCAGGCTCTCACTGAGCATTTTTGTCTGCTGCATGCGCACCTGAACCTGGTTTGCTACATAATCACGATCATCTATTGCCTGCGCCAGCAAGGTCTGATCTACATCGCCACACATTAATGTTGAATGCCCGGCGTGTTCGCATGCCTTGGCGTAAACTTCAGCAGAGTTCGTGGCCAGTAGCCCCCCGCACGTAACACCATAATCCTTGACCAGGCTCGCCGTGACACCATCACAGCAAGAGAAAAACTCTTGCATGATGGTGCGCACATCGCGGCCCGCGAATTCAGTTTCATGCTCCCTGATAAGCATGCAATTTTCCACCGCGCGCGTGGCATCCAGATAAACCGGCACGCCGTGTCTCTGTGCCAGGGCGCGCACGGCCCGTAAATTTTCCATGGACACCGGGTGACCGCCGACGCCGTTACTCAATGCCTCGATGAACACCACGCTAACTTTTTGCGTAGCCAATATCTGCGCTAGTTTATCGACGTCTACATTCCCCTTGAATGGGAAGGTGGAATCAGTAAACGCCTGCGCATGCGGTATCTCCACCGGCAGCATGCCTTTGCTCAGTTGATGGCTGCGTGCCGTGTGAAACAGGATATTTTGAACAACCTTTGTGTGGGGCTTAGCCAATGCCGTGAATAGTAAATCTTCCGCATCGCGCCCGCGCGGCGTGACGATGAAATGGTGAAACGGAAAATGTCGCGCCAGTACTTGTGTAATATCCAAGGGATGTTGGCTGGCGCGCTGTCTTAATATATCCATGCGCGCCTTCATATAGGGCAGGCTCAACTGACCCCAGGAATCCGTGGAAAAATCAAAATCCACCTGCGCCGAATCGAGCCGGGAGGTGTCATGGTCATGTTGAGCAAGATTGATGACGCGCTGTTCTCGCGATGACTGCCGATGTTCAGTACAACTCATGTACGCCAAGCTTCAGAGCGCGCTTAAATAATGCAGGCTGAACAGGTCTTGCTCGTCCTTCCAGACCCGCTCAGCCTTGAATCCGGCAGCCTCGGCCATGCCCTGAAACTCTTCCGTAGAATATTTATACGAATTTTCAGTATGGATGCTCTCGTCTGCGCGAAAATAAACGGGCACGTCACTCACCCTGACGGTTTGTTCCTGAAGACTCACCAGGTGCATCTCGATCCGTCCACACTGCTCATTGTAAAAGGCATGATGATGAAAATTATCGAGACAAAAATCCGCATCAAGCTCGCGGTTAATACGCGTCAACATATTGAGATTAAATTCAGCGGTGATGCCGAATTCATCATTGTAGGCGGCGTGCAAAATCGCGCTGTCCTTTTTTAAATCGACACCGATCAGCATGCCGCCACCCTGTCCAACCAGTTTCAGTGCATTTTTAAGCAGCCGGATGGCCTCCATCGGTGTGCAATTACCTATAGTCGATCCGGGAAAGAAGATTACCTTTTTTGTATTCTGGTAACGGCCTGATCCACCGCCCTGATATTTATCGCTCTGCGGAAAGACCGTTAATTGCATGTAGTCGGCGCACACGGCGACCACCTCCAGGCCTGGCTGACATGCGGCGATGCGGTTGGACGATTGCAGTAAATATTCCTTGCAGATGTCGATCGGCATATAGGCAAACGGGTCTTGCAATGCATTCAGCAGGATTGAAATCTTGCGACTGCTGCCACTGCCGTATTCGATTAACAGACAATCCCTGCCGATAATTTCCGCCATCTCCGCGCGATGTCTTTCCAGCAATCCGATTTCGGTGCGCGTGGGATAATATTCTTCCAACTCACTAATGCGGTCGAACAATACTGAACCGCGCTCGTCATAAAAATATTTGGCGGGGATTTCCTTTTGCATCTTGCCCAAGCCGCTTAATACGTCGCACAGGAAATCATCCTGCTCCGGCTGAAAATCATGGAAGGCAATGGCTGCGCCGCTCTGAGAGTTCATGCGCTATCCGCCAACCGTAAGCCCGAGAACTGCCAACGCGCGCCGGGCGGGAAAAAATTGCGATAGCTGGCGCGCAGATGACTTTTGGAAGTGATACAGGAACCACCGCGCAACACCATCTGATTGCACATGAATTTACCGTTATATTCACCCAGGGAATCGGCGCTGGGTCGGTAACCGGGGTATGCCGTGTATGGGCTTTGTGTCCACTCCCAGACATCGCCAAATAACTGCGCGGGTAAATCAGCATTGTCAGATATTGCAGCAGGATGCAACATATCCGACTCCAGCAGATTGCCTTGCACCGGCATTTCCGCTGCGCTATTTTCCCACTCGGCCTCGGTGGGCAAACGTTTGCCCGCCCAGCGCGCATAGGCATCGGCCTCGTAATAACTGATGTGGCACACCGGCTCTGCCTCATCCAGTTCGCGCATGCCGGACAGCGTCATTAGCGACCAGCGTCCGTTCTGGCGCTCCCAGTAAAGCGGACCCTGCCAATCATATGTTTGCACCGCATGCCAGCCGTCCGATAGCCAATAGTCCGCCTTGTTATAGCCCCCGGCCTCGATGAATTCCAGGTATTCACCGTTGGTTACCAGGCGCGACGCGAGCCGGTAATTTTCCAGGTAGACGCGGTGACGCGGCATTTCGTTATCGAAGGAAAATTCATCGCTGCCATGGCCGACTTGACGGATGCCGCCGTTGTAATCAAACCATTGCAGCGGGATGCTTGAATTCTCCTTTGCGGCAATCAGCGGGTGGTAAGCAGGACGTAGCGGGTTCATGGCGAAGATGTGTTTTATATCAGTCAGCAATAATTCCTGGTGCTGCTGTTCATGATGCAGGCCCAACTCTATTAGAGGAGCAAGCGTCGGCCATTGATCCACGTCCAGCTTAGCGAATAATTCTCCCATATAGCGGTTGACATGGTTGCGATAGGCGCGCACCTCGTCTACCGTCGGCCGGGATAACAAACCACGCTGCGGACGCGGATGAAAGCTGCCGACTGTTTCATAATACGAATTAAACAGATAGCCGAATTGGGGATGGAAGGCCCGGTAACCGGGTAGATAAGGCAGTAAAAGAAAGTTTTCGAAGAACCAGCTGGTGTGCGCCAGATGCCACTTCGGCGGACTGACATCCGGCATGGTCTGAATGACATAATCTTCGACGGCCAGCGGTTGACACAGCGCCTCGGTCAAGCCGCGCACCTCAAGATAGCGCTGCCAGGTGCGCTCCCTGCTTAGCAATAGCGTCGGACGGTCAGTCAAGGGGGTAGCTGTTGCAATCATGAGACCTCCATTTATACAAAATACGGCAACTCCATGCCTCTCATTGAATATCAGACAACTGTATTTCAAGCGCGTTGCAGTTATAGGGGGACACGCCACCCGATCAAGCTGATCGTCTGACAACCTACCGCTAGCTTACTCCAGTAGACGGCTTCCCTTGCGGAATTGCAACTTCAGAAATTCCATCTGATCCGCCAGAATCTTGCGGTTTAACAGGGCAAGATATTCCGCACGGTTCGGTGCGAACGGCACCGCCAGCAGCGGCATGCGCGCCTGCTCTGGGCGCCTGGCCCCCTTCTTCTCATTGCAGGGCTTGCAGGCCGTCACCACGTTTTCCCATACATCCAGCCCGCCCTTTGAGCGCGGCATCACATGGTCGCGGGTAAGCCACCGGCCGGGATATTCCTCGCCGCAATATAGGCAGATATGGCGGTCACGCGCGAACAGTTCGCGGTTCGTCAACGGTGGGGTTAGATGGCTCTTCTTATAATTCGGTGTACCACGCACCACGATGATTGAATTCAGCGCGATCTGGCTGCGCTCGCCGGTCAGCTTCGATACACCACCCAAGATCGGCATCACGGTCTCGCCTGCGTCCCAGGACACCCGCTTGCGCGCATACAAACACGCTGCCGTCTGCCAATGAATCCACTCAATAGGCTGGCAGGTAATATCCAGACGCAAAATTAAATTTTCAGTCATTGCCTGCTCTCGCTATAAAACCGGCCTGATATACGCCTAGTTACCATTAATGCGTGAATTAACGATGAAATATTTGTCTAATTTACTCAAATGGGCGAATTCACGCCAGTGATTCCGTTATTTGGCTTTATTTAATCATAAAACACATCAACAGGCAGGAGGGAACCCGCTATGGCGCGAGAGATATGGAAGGGGGCGATCAGTTTCGGACTCGTGCACATCCCCGTGAATTTATATTCCGGCGAGAAGCCCAATGAACTGAAATTCAGCATGCTGGATCGCCGCAATATGGCTGCGGTGGGATATAAACGCTTCAACAAGGAAACCGGCAAAGAGGTAGCCTGGGAAGAAATCGTTAAGGGCTACGAATACGAAAAAGATCAATACGTCGTATTAAGCGATGAAGATTTCCGCCGGGCCAATGTCAAGGCTACGCAAACCGTGGATATTCTGGCCTTTGTGCAGGCCAGCGAAATAGACCCTATTTATTTTGAAAAGCCTTACTACCTCACGCCGGGAAAATCTGGCGAAAAAGGCTATGCCCTGTTGCGCGAGGTGCTGCGCCAGACCGGTAAGGTAGGCATAGCGACGCTCGTAATACATACGCGTCAGCACGTCGCAGCCATCATGCCGCACGGCGAACTCCTCCTGCTGGAGTTGCTGCGCTTCGCCAGTGAGATACGCGACACCGAAGAACTGGACCTTTCAGAGACATCTCTCAGCGCGCTCGGGGTTAGCAAAAAAGAGCTTGCCATGGCCGAACAATTAGTCGAAGGGATGACCGATAAATGGAACCCCGAGGACTATCGTGATGACTACCGTAATGACCTGCTGGCGCTGGTAAAGAAAAAGATAAAGGCCGGCCAATCCCTGACGATTACGGAACCCGAGCCGGAACAGGAACCAGCGCGCCCCGACAATGTAATCGACCTGATGAAATTGTTAAAGCGCAGTGTGGAGGAAACCGGAAAGATAGCCACAAAAAGTCCCACCGCGCGCAAACCGGTGCCGAAGGCGCCGCGTGCCAAAAAAATCACGTTACGGTCGTAGTTTATGGGTCTCGCAAACTACCGTAAAAAACGCAACTTTCGCGCGACACCGGAACCGTCGGGAAAGCTCACAAAAAAATCTGCCGGAAATTTATTCGTCATTCAAAAACATGCCGCGCGCAGGCTGCATTACGA
Organism: Gammaproteobacteria bacterium; assembly: GCA_039914705.1. GTDB lineage: Bacteria > Pseudomonadota > Gammaproteobacteria > SURF-13 > SURF-13 > JBDSTW01. The sequence goes on from JBDSOT010000005.1 coordinate 29,049, forward strand.
TTTCAGGCTGGAACTTGGCGGCACATTAAAAAGCTGGGCGGTGCCCAAGGGACCCAGTCTGGATCCGGGCCAAAAACGCCTGGCCGTGCACGTTGAAGATCATCCCCTGGCCTATGCCAATTTCGAAGGCATCATCCCGCCGCATCAATACGGATCGGGCACGGTCATGGTATGGGATACGGGCACTTGGGAACCCATCGGGAATGCTGCAACGGGTTACGCTGCCGGTAAACTCAAGTTCCGTTTACATGGCGAAAAGTTACAGGGGGCCTGGATGCTCGCGCGCATGCGCGACAAGGCAAATGAAGGTGAAGATAACTGGCTGCTGATAAAGGAAAGAGATAATGAAGCCCTCAGCGGCAGAGCGGCTGAGATAGTCGAGTCGGCAACATCCAGCGTGGTTAGCGGGCGCAGCCTTGAACAAATAGCCGCAAATACTGCTCCTATTAAGCAAACAGCTCGTTCAAAAAAACCGCCCCCTATCGTTGAGAAAATCGATCCGTCCCGGATTAGCGGCGCCCGAAAATTCAGCTTACCCGCGCTCTTGAAGCCCCAACTGGCTACTCTGGTAAAGGCCGCGCCCAGCGGCGCCGGCTGGCTGCATGAAATAAAATATGACGGCTACCGCATGCTATGCCGGGTACGCAATGGCAAGGCCGCATTTTTCTCCCGCACCGAAAAGGACTGGACGCAGCGCTTTTCAGCCTTGTCCAAGGCCGTGGCCGATCTACCCGTGCAGGAGGCCTGGTTCGATGGCGAGGTTGTTGCCGTGAAACCGGATGGCACGACGTCTTTTCAAGCCCTGCAGCAGGCACTTGATGAAGAAAAATCTCATGTGCTGATCTATTACATTTTCGATGTCTTGCACCTTAATGGTTATGATCTGAGGCAAGTCCCCCTGATCGAGCGCAAACGCATTGTCGCCAGTCTGCTCCAGCATAACAATGCGGATGATTCCGTGCGGTACAGCGACCATGTGGATAGTAATGGCGAGCTATTTTTTGGCCTGGCGTGCGCGCGGCCGCTGGAAGGCATCATATCCAAACGTCAGGATGCACCGTATCGAGCCGGCCGCAGCTACGACTGGGTAAAGGTCAAATGCATCAGCCGCCAGGAATTCGTAATCGGCGGATTTACTCAGCCCGCCGGTTCGCGAAAAGGTTTTGGCGCATTATTGCTCGGCGTTTACGATAAATCCGGCGAGTTCCATTACAGCGGGCGGGTAGGTACGGGTTTCAGCGATGATTTATTAATCAGTTTACATGCCCGGCTAAAAAAGCTGGTACAGAAGACCCCCGCCTTCAGCAAGCCACCCAGCGGTGCTGCAGCGCGCGGCGTGCGCTGGGTGAAACCTCAGCTGGTAGCGGAGATTAATTTTACCGAATGGACAGACGACGGTGCCTTGCGGCACCCCTCGTTTCTCGGCCTGCGAGAGGACAAAGCGGCGCGCGAGGTCATACGTGAAACTGAAATTGTGAATATTGAAACAAACCAGCCGGCAGAAAAAACCCCGCGTCCGCGCGCAAAAGCTGCCAGTAACAAAAAAATAGCAAACACATCTTCACAGACAACAGGTACTAAAGCTCACGAAGTGGCGGGAGTCATACTAAGCCATCCGGACAAGGTGCTCTACCCAGACATTGGCCTCACCAAAAGCGACCTGGCCCACTACTATGAAGCCGTCGCGCCGTTGATACTGCCACATCTAATCGACCGGCCATTGACGCTTTTACGCTGTCCAGACGGCAGCGACGGCGCATGCTTCTACCAAAAACATGCAAAAGATATTGTCTCCGAACATATCGGACGCATAACCATCCAACAGACTGCGGGGCGCGCCTGCTACATGACGGCAGATTCCCTGCCCGCCATCATCAGCCTGGTACAAATGGGTGTACTTGAATTACATACCTGGGGTTCGCGCCGCGATAAACTTGATCGGCCGGATCGCATCACCTTCGACCTCGACCCAGATACTGACGTGAAGTGGATCAAGGTGATCGAGGCCGCCAATATGATCAGGGATTATCTCGCTGCGTTAAAGTTGATCAGCTTTGTCAAGACCACGGGCGGCAAAGGCCTGCACATCGTTGTGCCGCTGGTACGTCGCAATAACTGG
>JBDSOT010000031.1:0-8389 GCA_039914705.1 Gammaproteobacteria bacterium
AACAAGAGTGTATTAGGGCAGATACGGCTATGTTAAGACAATTTAAGTACCGCAAATATCACTGGTGTGATCACTTTTGCCGGGCGGCGTGGTTGGCGCTGGCAGCCCTGTTATTAAGCTGTATGCCGCTGCGCGCCATGGCCGATCTGATGCTATTCCCGGCGGTGATGTGGACGCAGCGTAGCTCTATTGATAATCCCACTGGCGATTTAAAAGAATACCAATTGACCCCGCAGCTGGATATTTTTTATTCGGCTGATCGAGGCCGCTTGAGGTTTTTGGGTGAGGTCATTACCTCCACCGAGGAACCTATCGATGTGGAGCGATTACAGATCGGCTGGCTGGCAAGTTCCGATACCACCCTTTGGCTGGGCCGCCACCATATTCCCTTGGGGTACTGGAATACCCAATTTCATCATGGCGCATACCTGCAAAACGCGGTTACCCGACCGGCCATAAGTGAATTTGAGGATGACGGCGGGATACTACCCACTCATATTACCGGCCTATTGGTGGAAGGCGATGTGACAGCTAACCCCGCGTTATCGTATGTCTTCAGTTTAGGTTTAGGGCCGAGCTTAGACCATGGCGAGGGATTAGAGCCGGTCGATCTGCTGCATTTTTCCACCAGCGATCATAAATTAGCCGCCACCTTACGGCTAAGCTACCAACCTGAACTGGACACACCAATGGACATGGGAATTTTCATAAGCCATAACCAGATACCCAGCAACCTTAGTGGCATCGATGAAATCCGCCAAAATATTGCAGGTGGCTATATAAATTGGGAGGCAGGCGCCCTACGGATTATTAGCGAAGTCTATGCCGTGCATAATAACTTACAAGGCAGTCACTCCTCCGCAGGAACCTTCCTCAATGCCAACCTGCAAGTGGAATATGCGCTCGGTTCCAGTTGGACCCTGTACGGACGCACTGAAAACACCTTTAGCGATGATAGCGATCCCTACCTCGCACAGTTTCCCGACTATATGCATCGGCACAATTTGGCAGGGCTGCGGCTGGAGATAGATAAGCAACAGGCCTTGAAGCTGGAGCTTGGCGCTGTGCAATTGCAAAATGATCATTTTAATCAGCTCAGCATTGAGTGGAGCGCGGTATTTCCGTGAGATTTTTCATCTCCCTGATATTAGTGCTTTCATTAGACTATACGTTTGCCCTTGCGACGGCCTCTGCCGAGCGTTTGGTATTGGTAAGTAGCGCCAAGGCCAACCTACCGGTTTTGAGTCCCGGTGAGGTGCGGCGCTTATTTTTAGGTAAGGCGCTGGTAAAAAACGGCGTGCGTATTGAAGGTCTGCGTAACGGCACTGACGAACTCCTTCAGGAGGTATTTCTGCAAAAGGTGGTGTTTATGTCGATACGCGCTTATGAACGTCAGTTACTCTCCAATGTATTTCGCGCAGGCGGTGAACGACCCACACAGTACAATGACCAGGAACAATTGTTGAGCGCATTACAGGAAAAATCCGGGGCGTTAACGTATATGTGGGAGCATGCCGCGCAAACCACACCCGGTATTAAGGTTGTCGGGGAATTATGGGAAGGCTCGCCGCAGTAAAGAACCTTGTTAACACTCTCACCGCGCGCATGGTGCTCGGTATAGTGCTTATTCATGCCCTGCTGGTGCCGCTATGGTTCGGTGGTTTATTGTTTATTGTAAAATCCGGTTACGAGGCCCAATTTATTAATCAGGTGCGCAACGAATCTCGCCTGTTTGCGGTTCTGGTCGGGCATGAGTTTACGTCATCCGAGCTAAGCGACCACCTCGATGATATTTTACTGGATGGGATAGTGAGCTCTGCGCAAATCATTGACGTTAATGGACAGGTCATTTACGACCTTGATCGTTCTGTTAAGGTAAGTGAATTCAAGGAAGACTTTTTCTTTGGTCAGCACGATGATGCGGTTTACAACATTGCCACGTCTGTATATACAAAAGACGGCAAACTACTGGCAACTTTACATCTGGGCTATGACGAGACGCCTACCAATGAGCAAATTGATCTTGCCTATCGCCGCAGCTTCTACTTAGCCATCATCTATATGATATTGTCGCTCGCGCTGGTTACCTTTTCCGGTATGCAGCTGACACGGTCACTGCGGTGGTTACGCGATGTGGCGCGCAATATCGTGTCGGGCAGTGGCGCGCGGCAGTTTAATGTGCCCACCAGTATTTCGGAGGTAACCAATCTCGGGGAAGATCTCGAACGCATGCGCTTGCAACTCCTCGAGCAGGCGAGGTTGCTCGAGTATCAAACCCTGCACGATAGTTTGACGGGCTTACCCAACCGCACGTTACTGTATGATCGCCTGCAGCAGGCGCTTGCCGTTAGCAGGCGTAGCCACAAGAATGTTGCGCTACTTATAATAGACTTGGATCATTTTAAAGACGTCAACGACAAGCTCGGTCATCATGCCGGTGATTTACTTTTACAGGAGGTGGCAGCGCGCCTGCGCGGCGTAGTGCGTGAATCGGATACGGTTGCCCGTCTGAGTGGCGACGAATTCGCCGTGTTGCTCACCAATATTGAAGATGCCGGACATGCAGTAATCGCCACAGAAGAAATTTTAAAGCGAGTTTATCAACCTACCGTTATTGATGGGCATACACTTACCGTGGGCGGCAGCATCGGCATCGTACTATCGCCCGCGCACGGTGATGACAAAGATACCTTGATGCGCCGCGCCGATTTGGCTATGTATCATGCGAAACGCAGGAAAAGCGGCTATGCCATGTACGGCCATCACCTGGAAGAATAATCGGCCACTGACCTTACTCCATCAAAACCGTTCCAGTTCGGGAAAAGGCAACTTGCCGCCATGCACATGCATGGCACCAAGCTCGGCGCAGCGATGCAAGGTCGGCACGGCCTTGCCGGGATTAAGCAGGCCGCCGGGGTCGAAGGCTGCTTTGATGGCGTGAAATTGGGCGAGTTCCGGGGCGGCAAACTGATGACACATCTGTCCCAACTTCTCAACGCCCACACCATGCTCACCGGTAATGGTGCCGCCAACGGCCACGCACAGTTCAAGAATCTTGCCGCCGAATGCCTCGGTGCGTTCAAGCTCGCCGGGTTGGTTCGCATCGTACAGAATCAGCGGATGCAGATTGCCGTCGCCGGCGTGGAATACATTGGCTACGCGCAAACCGTATTCCGCAGACCACGCAGCAATTTGCGTTAACACCTCCGGCAACCGTTTACGCGGGATAGTGCCGTCCATGCAGTAATAGTCGGGCGAAATGCGCCCCACCGCCGGGAATGCAGCCTTGCGCCCGGCCCAGAATTGCAGACGTTCGGCCTCATCGCGCGCGGTGCGCACCTCGGTTGCACCCGCATTTAACAACAGCGTGCGTATTGTGAGAATTTGTTCAGACACTTCCTCATTACTTCCATCCACCTCGCATAGCAAGATGGCGGCGGCATCCACCGGATAACCGGCGTGAATAAAATCTTCTGCGGCGCGGATGGCCAGGTTGTCCATCATCTCCAGTCCGGCGGGGATAATCCCGGCCGTAATGATGCGCCCGACCGCCCCACCTGCCTTAGCCACATCGTCAAAGGCCGCCAATATTACCTGCGCACGTTCCGGCTTGGGCAACAGTTTGACCGTCACCTCGACAATCACGCCGAGTAATCCCTCCGACCCATTCATTAGCGCTAACAGATCGTAGCCGGGACTATCCAGACAGTTGCCGCCGAGTTTCAGTAGTTCGCCTTCGATAGTCAATATTTTCAAGCCCAGCACATTGTGTACGGTCAGCCCGTATTTCAAACAATGCACCCCGCCCGAATTTTCCGCGACATTGCCACCGATGGTGCAGGCAATTTGCGACGAGGGATCGGGCGCGTAATACAATCCATATTGAGCAACCGCTTGTGAAATTGCCAGATTGCGCACACCGGGCTGCACCCGCGCCACGCGATTGGCAACATCCACTTCCAGAATGCGTGTGAATTTCGCCAGACTCAACAGTATCCCCCGTGTATGCGGCAACGCGCCACCCGACAAGCCGGTACCCGCACCACGCGCCACCACCGGTACTTTCAGGCGATGGCACAAGCGCAGAATATCGCGCACCTGTTCCACCGTTACGGGCAGACACACCACTAGCGGTAATTCGCGGTAGGCGGACAGCCCATCGCATTCGTAAGGGCGCGTGTCTTCCGCTTGAGAGAGCACCGACGCGGCAGGCAAAATCTTTGCCAGGGCGATTATCAATTGCTGTTTGTCGAATGAACTGTCGGCAATATCGGTGAGCGTATTCATGCGCGCCATTCTACGTTGAGTTGCTGCGGCTGGCGATTACCTTGCCGAGAAATTTGTCTGAGATTTTTATAGTATTTCACAATACGCAATCGGTTCCATATTATGAAACTTAAAATTAAACCCTTCGCTATCGCTCAGGGCGACAGCAAAAATTTCAAACGGAGCCACTTCCGGTTGACTGGTTGCCAAGAGCGTTGCTCACCTGATAACCCCCTTTGGGAAAGGGGGAACTTCAAGAATATATTTTGAATGACATGATTCACCAAAAATAAATAAGAACAATCATGCCGAAAATAATCCGGTAATAGGCAAACGCCTTGAAGGTATGATTGGCGATGTAGTGCAGCAGGAATTTCACGGCGAAGAATGCGCTCGTGAAGGCGGCGAGAAAACCCACTGCGAATAAACCGGTATCGGGTGCCTGCAATAAATTCCAATTCTTGTAAAGATCGTAAAACGTCGCGGCGAACATGGTGGGGATGGCGAGGAAGAATGAAAATTCCGTTGCTGCCTGGCGCGATAGCCCGAAGAAAAGTCCGCCCATTATGGTGGCACCGGAGCGCGAGGTGCCGGGGATGAGCGAGAAGGCCTGGCAACAACCGATTTTTAATGCATCCGTCCAGCGCATATCGTCTACAGAATGGATGCGCGGCGCGTAGGTCTGACGCTCGATTAGCAGGATTACTATGCCGCCGATAATCAGGGCGATGGCGACGTTGAACGGATTGAACAGGTGTTCTTTTATAATCCCGTGAAACGCAAGTCCCAGCAGTGCGGCGGGGATGAAGGCGAGGATTATATTGAGGGCAAAATTCCTGGCCCAGGCATCGCTGGGCAGGCCGCGCACAACCTCGCTTATTTTGGCGCGGTAGTGCCAGCAGATTGCCAGGATCGCGCCCAATTGAATGACAATCTCGAAGGTCTTGGCCTTTTCCCCGGTAAAGCCTAGCAAGTCTGCGGCGATAATAAGATGGCCGGTGCTGGAGATGGGCAAAAATTCGGTAAGGCCTTCGAGGAGGCCGAGTACGAGTGCTTTTAGGTAGATGAGAGCGTCCAATGTGTTTCCTTTTAAATTGTTCTGGTTAAATCTCTAATCAATGGTAGGTTATAATAGATGACCCCTCATCATAGCCTTCTACCGCAAGGGGAGAAGGAATGAGGAAAAAGTCTCCTGGATTCCCGCTTCGCGGAATGACGTCGATAAAATCTCTGAATTCCCTATGCTTTAAACATGTTTTATCGCGCTGCGTGCGAACAGGTAATCCAGCCAGAGATTAGTCAGATGTTCGGGCAGACGATTTTGCGCAAGCCGGGCGTCAAGATTGTCGAGATCGATCCAGTCCAGCGGTTGATCCTGTCCCGCGCAGGTAAACACCGCACGCACGCGTTTGCCGGTGGCGGGGTCGATCTGCCATTGCAGACATTGCGCGCACACGCCTTGCAGCATACACTGCATGGGGCTGCCGACCGAGCCGATGGCCTTTACATTCTTCGCAAAATACCCGGCTAATCTGCCGTGTAATTCCTGTTGCACCATGCGCAACAAACGCTCGCTGCCAATGGCAAGTACGCGATCAACACTCGGCAAATGAAAGGCCGCTTGTGCACCGTCCGGCTCCAGCAGGCCGTCGGCGTAGCGACGCACAATGTCGATAAAATCCCCCGAGGCAGCACGATCCTGCGCGCGGCGCGGTGTAATTGCAGGCCCGCTGGCGGTGCACCACACGACCACATCGGCGGCCTGCTCTAGTTGGTCTTCCAGATACAATTCATCGGCGGTGCGAAACCCCGCGAAATAGATAACGCGATTACCTGCGCGCTGCAGCGCTGGCCCCAGACTGACCATAACTGCGGCACCGCGGCGGCCACCCGCGACGAGTATGGTTTCATCGCTGGGAATTTCCGTGGGCTTGCCGGTTGGACCCATCAACACAATCGGCTCACCCTCATGCAGGGTTGCGCACAGACGCGAACTCGCACCAACCTCCAGCACCATCAACGAGATGCAATCCGGATCGCTCGCCATCGGCACACCGGTCAGCGCCATGGCCTCGGTTTGTAGACGGCTGCCTTCCACCAGCGAACTCAGACTCTCAAAATTTTGCAGACGAAAGAATTGCCCGGGACGCAGATTGCGCGCCGCCAAGGGTGCCCGCACCTGCACCTCGACCACGCTGGGGCTATGCCGATGAACGCGCATGACACGCGGCTGTATCAGGTCGGCCATGCGCGCGCGAAACTGTGCGTATTCATCCATCTGCGCCAACGGTTCTAGTACGTTCAGAGTTCTCATGATGTGCGGGTAACTGTGCATTGCCGAGGCGATGGCCTTTACTACGCTGCCTGCAAATACCGGATGAGTGTCACCCAGAAAACTGACGCGATGGTCGTCTTTAGCGTAGGAGGTGAATGCACCGAAGCCGCTTTCTTTAGGGTGAGCGATCACATCCACAGCTTGCAGTGTGCCGGCATCATCGAGATGCGGCAGAAAATGCGATCCCTGCATGGCGAAGCTGCCGGGGTACTCGCGTTCATAAATGGTATTGGGTATGGCGCCGGCCGCAATAAATATGGCGCGCGCGGGCATCGTCAGTTCATCATGTGTGGTTATCCACTGGCCGCTGGCGTTGCGCTCGCGGCGTCGGAACACCAGGCCTTCGACATGACCAAAGCGATCCAGCTGAGCGCTTAATGGCTCAAGTCCCTCCGCGTAGAAAATACCTTCCTCCAGGGCCTTAGTGATTTCTTCGTGATTGCGGATGTAGGCCGGGGATTGATTAAGACCTTGGCGATACGTCACGGTCACGCCGCCCCAGGCGCGCAGCAGCGGCAGAAAATTCGGGGTCTCGGCATTGGCAGCGGCGCGTGTACGCTCGGTGCGCACGGCGCGGCCATGCATCAAAAATTCTTCCAGAATGCCCATTGATTCTTCATCCAGCTGGCTGCGAATGCGCGCCTCGCCGAAGGCCTGCGAAAGTTTCTCATAGCGCAATAAGGTTTTTTCCACCTGCGCGATGTAATAGGCCTGTACCTCGGTGGCGGTGTCGATGCCGGTGAGGCCGCCGCCGATGATGAGCGCAGGCAGGCGCACTTGCAGATTAGTCAGGCTGGTGGCCTTGGCCGCGCCGGTAAGTTGCAGTGCCATGAGAAAATCATTGGCCTGACGCATGCCGCGCGCGAGGCTGTTATCCATAGTCACTACGCGCGGCAGCCCTGCGCCCATGGCGATGCTGACGTGGTCGAAACCAAGTTCCCAGGCATCCTCGAGTTTAATACTGCCGCCCAGACGCACGCCGCCGAACACCTGAAAAGTGGGGCGGCGCAGCAGGCTCAGATAAATCAATTTAAGAAAATTTTTATCCCAGCGAATCGTAATGCCATATTCCGCGACGCCGCCGAAGCCCGCCATGGTGCGTGTGTCCAGCGATTCTTCCAGCAGCGAATAATCGCGCACCGGCTCACGCACGAGAATATGGGGCAGCGGTTCGATCTTGAGTCCGTCGATGCCAATCACGGCGCAACCTTCCATGGTCAGATGATGCGCAAGTGTGAAACCCGCCGGCCCCATGCCCGCGATCAACACCTTTTTGCCGTTATAAGGCTTAGGTAAATACTGACGCTGACGCAGCGGATTCCAGCGTGTGAGCAAATCGTAAATTTCCACACCCCACGGTAGCGCCAATACATCGGTTAAGCAGCGCGTCTCGATCTGCGGGATGTCCACTGGTTCCTGCTTTTGGTAGATGCAGCCCTTCATGCAGTCATTGCAGATACGGTGGCCGGTGGCAGGAATCATGGGGTTATCAACCATGGCTATGGCGAGTGCGGCGATAGTGTGACCGTCGCGTTTTAACGTGTGCATCTCGGAGATCTTTTCTTCCAGCGGGCAGCCGGTGAGTGATACACCTAATGGATTGACCTTCAATCCATATTCAGGCTTTCCCTTTTTTTCGGGAAAGCCCTTAGAGCAGAAATCGCCATCGTGGTCGTGGCAGTAAATGCAGTAGTGCACCTGATCTTGCACCGCACGGATATCCATGCGTGGATCGGTGAGCACGAAGCCATCGCGTCGGCGACGGTGTTCGGGCAGACCTTCCATGCG
>JBDSOT010000095.1:0-4766 GCA_039914705.1 Gammaproteobacteria bacterium
CTGCTCTCGATCAACAATTACTATTACCGGCGCGGCGGGGCTGAGGTGGTGTTTCTCGAACAGAATCGGATGTTTGAAGACAGCGGTTGGAATGTTGTGCCGTTTGCCATGCAACATCCGAGCAACCTATCGTCGCCCTGGTCGAAATATTTCGTTGATGAGATTGAGTTCGGCGCAGATTACTCGCTCTGGGAAAAGTTGCTAAAGGTTCCCAAGGTTATTTATTCGTTTGAGGCACGGCGCAAGCTCGGCGCGCTGCTGAACGATGCGCGGCCCGACATTGCGCATGCGCATAACGTGTATCACCATATATCGCCGTCTATTTTTGGTGTGCTGAAGCGGCACCATATTCCCACGATTCTTACCCTGCACGATCTCAAACTGGCCTGTCCGGCCTACAAAATGCTGACACACGACGGCATCTGCGAGCGCTGCAAAAGCGGCAACTTGTCGCACGTTGTCCGCAATCGCTGCGTGAAAAATTCGCTGGCCTTAAGCGGCATGATCTGGCTCGAGGCCAGTGTGCAGCGCATGCTCGGCTGTTACGCGGACAACGTGGACAGATTTATCACGCCCAGCCGTTTTTACCTGGAAAAACTGGTTGAATGGGGTTGGGATCGAAGACGCTTTACGCATATCCCGAACTTTGTTGATGTCAATGCGCTGCAACCCGATTTTAATATCGGACAAGCCTTTTTATACTTTGGCAGATTGGCCCCGGAAAAAGGCCTCGGCACCTTGATCCATGCGGCGGCGCAGGCTCGGGTGCCGCTGTGGATAGTCGGCACCGGCCCGGAAGAGGCGGCGCTGAAACAACTAGCTGCCGATATAGGGAGCGATGTTCAGTTTCTCGGCTACAAGACCGGCTCTGAACTGCATGAATTGGTGCGCCGCGCGCGCGCCGTTGTACTGCCGTCCGAATGGTATGAGAATGCGCCGATGAGTGTGCTGGAAGCCTATGCACTGGGTCGGCCGGTGATCGGCGCTGCCATCGGCGGTATCCCAGAGCTGATTCGCGAACATGAAACGGGCATAAGTTTTGCGAGTGGTAATGTAGAAGACCTCGCGGCCGCGCTACGACAATTTGCCGGCCTGTCCGGCGCGCAACTCGCGGAGATGGGGCGCGCCGCGCGCGCCTGGGTGGAAAAAGATTTCACCGTAACGCGCTATCTGGAACGTTTGGTACATTTATACGGTGAATTCGGCGTTGGCGGGGTTATCAATAAATCTGCCCTTTAGAGAAAGCCTGCTCAAACTAATTTTCAGAAACACCTAGGCGTTTACTTTTAATCGTTGCACAGACTGCCAGGATAAGCATGCAGGATTCGCCTTCAGAAAAAATTTTGCGCGAGCAACCAGCTGCGGCAAAACCACTGTATGTCATTGCACTTGGCCTGCGAGGCTTTCCGGACATTCAGGGCGGGATTGAAACACACGCAGAAAATTTATATCCGCTGCTGGTCAAGCTGGGCTGCAAGGTCGAGGTCATTGCGCGTGCGGCGTATCTTCCGCGTGCCCAACGCGCCTGGCGCGGGGTTGAATTCCGGCGTTTGTGGTCACCGCGGCGCAAGTCTCTGGAAACGATTATTCACACCTTGCTGGGCGTCCTTTATGCCGGTGTAAAACGTCCGGATATTCTGCATATTCATGCCATCGGTCCCGCGCTGCTGGTGCCACTGGCGCGGCTGCTGCGCCTGAATGTGGTCGTTACGCATCACGGCGCGGATTACGAGCGTCAGAAGTGGGGCGGTTTTTCGCGCGGCGTTCTGCGCGCCGGTGAGCGCTTCGGCATGCGTCACGCGCAACAGCGCATTGTTATCTCCGATGTTATCGGCAATCTGGTGCGCACACGGCACGCGCGCGACTCCGTGCTTATCCACAACGGGGTAGTGCTGCCACAATTGCCCACGACTACTGCGGCGTTGCAGGCGTTTGATTTAACACCCGGGCGTTACGTCCTGCTGGTCAGCCGACTGGTGCCGGAGAAGCGGCATCTCGATCTTATCGAGGCCTTTGCGTGTGCGCAAATGCAAGGCTGGAAGCTGGTATTGGTCGGTGTGTCAGAATATCCCGACGACTATACGCGCGCCGTTCTATCACGCGCCGCTGCCACGCCTGACGTCGTCTGCACCGGCTTTCAAAGCGGGCTTGCCTTACAGGAATTGTACGCTCACGCCGGCATCTTTGTGCTGCCGTCCTCGCATGAAGGCCTGCCGATCGCGCTGCTGGAGGCGCTGAGTTTTGGCCTGCCGGTTATTGCCAGCGCCATCCCTGCCAACCTTGAAATCGGCCTGGACCAGGATAGATATTTCCCACTGGGCGATACACACGCACTCGCGAAATTATTGCGCAACGCCGCCGACCAAGCATTCACCGATGCACAGCGACATTCGCAACGGGCCTGGGTGCAACAACGCTATAACTGGGAGACCATCGCGCAGAAGACGTATGATACTTATCTGCTGGCCTGCGCGAGGGCAGGCAAATCGCCCGTGTTCAAACCAGCGCCTGCCGAGACCTCCAACGACCGCTAACCCCGATTTAATTAAAGGCATTCCAATGAAATTACTTATTGTCGGCGGCGCCGGTTATATCGGTTCGCACATGGTGAAGATGTTGCTCGATGGCGGCCATAATGTTGTCACCCTCGATAATCTATCCACAGGCTATCGCGATGCAGTGCTGGGCGGTGAATTTATTTACGGTGATCTTGCCGATAAATCTTTACTCGACAAAATTTTCCGTGAGCGGCAGTTTGACGGCGTCATGCATTTCGCATCATTTATTCAAGTTGGCGAATCCGTACAACATCCCGCCAAGTATTATCAAAATAATTTTGTAAACACCCTGAACCTGCTCGATGCAATGGTCGCGCATGGCGCGAATAATTTTATTTTTTCGTCCACTGCGGCCATCTTCGGCGAACCGCATTACTCGCCGATTGACGAAAAACACCCCAAACATCCGATCAATCCTTACGGTCAGTCGAAATGGATGATCGAACAGGTGCTGGCGGATTATGACCGCGCCTACGGACTCAAGCATACCTGCCTGCGCTACTTCAACGCGGCGGGGGCCGATCCATCCGGCAAGCTCGGCGAGCGCCATGAACCGGAGACACATCTCATCCCGCTGGTGTTACAAACAGCCTCTGGTGCGCGCGCGCAAATTGATGTCTTCGGGGCTGACTACGACACGCCGGACGGCACTTGCATGCGCGATTACATACATATCGTAGACCTATGCCAGGCGCATCTGCTGGCGTTAAATAAACTCCGCCAGGAGGGCAGCAGCGCGGTGTATAACCTAGGCAACAGCAATGGGTTTTCTGTTCAGGAGGTTATTGAAACCGCGCGCGCGGTAACCGGCAAAACTATAAAGGCCGTGATGTCGCCGCGCCGCGCCGGTGATCCGGCGCGCCTGGTGGCTGATGCGGGGCTGGCGCGTCAAGTTTTAAAGTGGACACCAGTCTACGCGGATCTGGCCGTCATTATTGAACATGCCTGGAACTGGGAACAAAAACACGCTCATGCGCGTAGCACAGCCGATAAAAGCCGCAAGGTTTAGAGGCACTTACTGCGACTATTGATCAATGATCGCGGCGCGCGGCAAAAACTATAGTGAACGCGACTCTCTTCGGCACGCCACTATTACCGTTGAAATAATACGAGGTTCTGCTCCTGAGTCTGGTCAGCATTGCGGGCCTTGATCTTGGCATCATAGCGTGTGCCGCTCTGCTTCAAGGGCGGCTCGAAGGCAAATTCAAAATAGCCTCCTGCGTCGGTTTGCAGGGTCTTTCTGAGAATGTTTTGCTTAAACCCAAAAGAGCCTACCAATGCAGTGCTGGCATCGACTTGCACGTCTATGCTGGTGTTGGGCGCGCTACGTCCGCGCACTTCGATCCTGTCACCGCTGACCTCGCTGTTATTGGCGGGGCTGAAAATATCCAACGGCAAACGCCGGTTGGCAGTTTCCCCCGCTTGTGCCTCGAAGCTCCATGTCGCCCGTGTGAAATTTCCGTTCAGATCTTTGGCGAATATCTCCACGCTGTAGTTGCGCCGCTCCTGACTTTGCGGAACTTGATACTTTATAGTGGTGGCGGTAATGCTGCTGTCGCGGGTGACATCCAGGTCATTAAGCATGATGCGCACGGAACGTGGGTCTACGCCAGACCCGTTGCCATCGTCGAGGGTGGCCGAGATGATCACAGGGGTGGAGCTGGAGACCGTATCGCCGTCAAACGGACGCTGATTTTTAATAAGCGGCGGGTCTTTATCCTTGCTCGCCTGATCCAGACGCGTGCGTGCCGATTGGTCGCCGAGCGCCAAAGTGGCTGTTATATTAGCATCTGCCGCGAGGTTATCATTGCGACGGATCGTGTAGCGGCCCTCGTAGGTCCCTGAACCTGCCGGGGTCTCGGTTAATGGAAGATTTTCCGCCACGCCTTCAATAGTAAATCCCGCCTTGGCATTCGGCGTGCCTTTAAGCGTGAATCTTAACTCGGTACCGGGCGTCAACTCCTGCGCAGAGACCAGCCTGAATTGCTCAATTACCGGTAGCGCGGGTTTGGATGTCGCCACTGCATTGGCGATCATGAGCGGTTGACTCAGCTTAGCGGTTGCAACCCGGGTACCGCGTCGCAGGCTCGCGCGCACGGTGGTGTTGGCGGTGAGGCGATCCTTGCGTTTAATAGTGTACTCCGCCTCATAAATCCCCGGCTCAATCTCTTGCATGGTGATGATGCGTTTCACACCTGTAATTCGCAG
>JBDSOT010000178.1:0-12240 GCA_039914705.1 Gammaproteobacteria bacterium
AATTTGGCGTTTCCGCGGCCGCCGCTGTTGCCGCCGGCCCGGCTGCCGCTGCCGCACCGGTGGAAGAGCAGACCGAGTTCAATGTGGTCATGACCAGCTTCGGTGCCAACAAGGTCAATGTCATCAAGGTAGTTCGCACCATCACCGGTCTGGGCTTGAAAGAGGCCAAGGACCTGGTCGAAGGCGCGCCTTCCGTGGTCAAGGAAGCGGTTGCCAAGAAAGATGCCGAGGATATGAAGAAGCAACTGGAAGAGGCCGGCGCATCCGTCGAGGTCAAGTAAGCGTATATATTAATTGCTATATAGCTATTGTTAAGTTGTTAAGCGGCTGGTGGCGCAAGTCACCGGCCTTTTGGCGTTGCCGGATGTGTTAGCAAACCTGCAAGGGAAATTGCATTTGTCGCAGTCTAAAGCTGACGGGTAGTGGCTTTAACAACGTTGACCGATACACCGAATTCACATCTATTGTAGCCAGTTCGTGAACATCAGAGGACTATCATGGCTTACTCTTTTACTGAAAAAAAGCGCATTCGCAAAGATTTTGGCAAGCGGCCCAGCATACTTGCGGTTCCGTATCTGCTGACCATCCAACTCGAATCGTACCGGAAATTTCTGCAAACGGAAACCGGCGCGGAACAACGCCTGGACGAAGGTCTGCATGCCGCTTTTAAATCGGTATTTCCCATCGTCAGCTACTCGGGTTATGCGGCGCTGGAATATGTGAGCTACCGCCTGGTAAATCCTGCATTCGATGTAAAAGAGTGCCAGTTGCGCGGGATGACGTATGCCGCGCCATTGCGGGTCAAGGTGCGCCTGGTTATTTATGACAAGGATGCGCCCGCGAACAGCAAGGTAGTCAAGGACATCCGCGAGCAGGAGGTCTACATGGGCGAGATGCCGCTGATGACAGAGAACGGCACGTTTGTCATCAACGGTACCGAGCGTGTGATCGTGTCGCAATTGCACAGATCACCCGGCGTATTTTTCGACCATGACCGGGGTAAGACGCACTCGTCGGGGAAGCTGCTATTTTCCGCACGCATCATTCCCTACCGTGGCTCCTGGCTGGATTTCGAATTCGACCCAAAAGACATGGTGTTCGTGCGTATCGACCGCCGCCGCAAGCTACCCGCCTCGGTACTGTTGCGCGCGCTGGATTACAGCACCGAAGAAATCCTCGACATCTTCTTCGAGTCCAATACCTTCAAGCTGAAAAATGAAATTATAAATCTGGAACTCGTGCCTGCCCGCCTGCGCGGCGAAATGGCCGTGTTCGATTTCAAGGACACCAAAGGAAAGGTCATCGTTGAGGTTGGCCGCCGCATTACTGCGCGGCATATTCGCGAGATTGAAAAGCTCGGCCTCAAGACCCTGGAGGTACCGCGTGAATATCTGGTCGGCAAGGTGCTTGCCCATACGGTCGTCGACCCAAGCACGGGTGAAATTCTGGCCAATGCCAACGATGAAATTACCCCTGAGTTGCTGACTAAACTTTTCAAGTCCGGCATTGCAGCGATTCGTACGCTGTATACCAATGATCTGGATCGCGGCGCCTATCTGTCCGATACCCTGCGTATAGACAACACGCGCAATGCCCTGGAGGCGCAGATAGAAATTTACCGCATGATGCGCCCCGGTGAACCGCCGAGCAAAGATGCAGCACAAAGCCTGTTCACCAATCTGTTCTTCAGCAGCGACCGTTATGACCTGTCGGATGTAGGCCGCATGAAGTTTAACCGGCGCGTTGGACGCAAGGAAACTACGGGTGAAGATGTTTTGTCCAAACAGGACATCATCGAAGTCTTGAAGGTATTGATCGACATCAAGAACGGTACCGGCACGGTCGATGACATTGACCATCTGGGTAATCGCCGCATACGTTGCGTGGGCGAGATGGTTGAGAACCAGTTCCGCATCGGTCTGGTGCGCGTGGAACGCGCGGTCAAGGAGCGGCTTAGTCTGGCTGAATCCGAAGGCCTGATGCCGCACGAGTTGATCAATGCCAAGCCGGTTGCCGCCGCTGTCAAGGAATTCTTCGGCTCCAGCCAGTTGTCGCAGTTCATGGATCAGAACAACCCGCTGTCCGAGGTCACCCACAAGCGCCGTGTCTCAGCGTTAGGGCCAGGCGGTTTGACGCGCGAGCGTGCAGGTTTCGAGGTGCGCGATGTGCATCCGACGCACTACGGCCGCGTCTGCCCGATTGAAACGCCGGAAGGTCCGAACATCGGTTTGATCAATTCGCTGGCCGTGTACGCACGCACCAATGAATACGGTTTTCTGGAGACGCCGTACCGTAAAGTGGTCGGCAGCAAGGTTACCGATCAAATTGACTATCTGTCCGCAATTGAGGAAGGGCAGTACACGATTGCCCAGGCCAA
Source organism: Gammaproteobacteria bacterium (assembly GCA_039914705.1). Taxonomy (GTDB): domain Bacteria; phylum Pseudomonadota; class Gammaproteobacteria; order SURF-13; family SURF-13; genus JBDSTW01. The sequence continues at coordinate 2,378 of JBDSOT010000178.1, forward strand.
TGCCACACTGGATGAAAAAGGCCGGTTGACCGATGAACTCGTTTCCTGCCGTCATCAGAATGAATTCACCCTGACCACGCCCGACAAGGCCGAGTACATGGATGTCTCACCCAAACAGATCGTATCGGTGGCGGCATCATTAATCCCATTCCTCGAACACGATGACGCAAATCGCGCATTGATGGGATCGAACATGCAGCGTCAGGCCGTGCCGACCTTACGTACCGAAAAGCCGTTGGTCGGCACCGGTATGGAGTGGACCGTGGCGATAGATTCCGGCGTTACCGTCGTGGCAAAGCGCGGCGGCGTAGTCGATTCGGTGGATGCCGCGCGCATCGTGGTACGTGTCAATGATGACGAGACCGAGACCGGTGAGCCTGGTGTCGATATCTACAACCTGACCAAGTACACGCGCTCCAACCAGAACACCTGTATCAATCAACGTCCGCTCGTTAATAGCGGCGATGTGATTGCGCGTGGCGACGTGCTGGCCGACGGCCCATCGACCGACATGGGCGAACTTGCCCTGGGGCAAAATGTACTGATCGCCTTCATGCCCTGGCACGGCTACAACTTCGAAGATTCTATTCTTATCTCCGAGCGTGTAGTCGAGGAAGAGCGCTTCACCACCATCCACATAGAAGAGTTGAGCTGTGTGTCGCGCGATACGAAATTGGGGCCTGAAGAAATCACGCGCGATATTCCGTATGTCGGCGAGAGCGCACTCTCCAAGCTCGACGAATCCGGTATCGTGTACATCGGCGCCGAGGTCAAACCGGGCGATATTCTGGTCGGTAAGGTTACGCCCAAGAGCGAGACCCAGCTCACACCCGAAGAAAAATTACTGCGCGCCATTTTTGGCGAGAAGGCGTCCGATGTTAAAGACACCTCGCTGCGCGTACCGTCCGGCATGATCGGCACGGTAATCGACGTACAGGTATTTACGCGTGATGGCGTGGAAAAAGACGAGCGCGCCATGGCCATCCAGAATGCCGAACTGGTCAAGGTCAAAAAAGATCTCTACGACCAATACCGCATCATGGAAAACGACACCTACCAGCGTATCGAAAAGATGTTGACTGGCAAGACGGCAGAAGGCGGCCCCAAGGGCCTTAAGGCTGGCACTAAGATTACCAAGGCTTATCTTGCCGAGGTGCCGCGTGAGAAATGGTTCGAAATCAGGCTGCGCACCGACGACGCGAATGATCAGCTTGAGCGCGTCAGCGAACAGCTCAAGCAGCAGCGTACCGATTTCGATGCGCGTTATGAGGTAAAGCGCGGCAAGCTCACCTCGGGCGACGATCTTGGCCCTGGCGTATTAAAGATGGTCAAGGTTTACCTGGCCGTGCGCCGCCGTATTCAGCCGGGCGACAAGATGGCCGGCCGCCACGGTAATAAGGGTGTGGTCTCGATTGTGGTGCCGGTGGAAGATATGCCTTACATGGCCGACGGCACGCCCATTGACCTGGTGCTGAATCCCCTGGGCGTACCCTCGCGCATGAACGTTGGGCAGGTGCTTGAGATTCATCTGGGCTGGGCGGCCAAAGGCTTGGGCCACAAGATTGATCGCATGTTGCAGGCTCAACAAACGCCCACGCAGATACGCAAATTGCTGGAAAAAATCTACAACGGCAGCGGCAAGAAAGAGGATTTAAAATCGTTCACCGATGACGAAATACTCACCTTGGCGCGCAATCTGTGCGCCGGCGTCCCTATGGCGACCCCGGTATTTGATGGCGTGAGTGAGGCCGAGATTAAAGCCATGCTCGCGCTGGCCGATCTGCCGGAGAGCGGTCAGACCACCTTGTACGACGGACGCACCGGCGAGGCCTTTGATCGTCCCGTAGCCGTCGGTTATATGTACATGTTGAAGCTCAACCATTTGGTTGATGACAAGATGCACGCACGTTCTACCGGCCCCTATAGCCTGGTTACGCAACAGCCGCTGGGCGGCAAGGCGCAATTCGGCGGGCAGCGTTTCGGTGAAATGGAGGTGTGGGCGCTGGAGGCCTATGGTGCCGCGTACACCTTGCAGGAAATGCTCACCGTGAAATCCGATGATGTGAATGGCCGTACCAAGATGTACAAAAACATCGTAGACGGAGATCACCGCATGGAGCCGAGCATGCCCGAGTCGTTCAACGTGCTTATCAAGGAAATTCGCTCACTCGGTATCGACATCGAGTTGGAGCAAAACCAATAACACGTTGCCGAACTATGTTGAAAGCGTTCGTTGAGCATCCTAATGCATCTGCGCAGGAGATACGAAATTGAAAGATTTAATGAATTTATTAAAGCAGCATGAAACGGTCGAGGAATTTGACGCCATCCGTATTGGTCTGGCGTCTCCCGACAAGATTCGTTCGTGGTCGTTCGGTGAGGTCAAGAAGCCGGAGACCATCAATTATCGTACCTTCAAACCGGAACGCGATGGCCTGTTCTGCGCCAAGATTTTTGGGCCGATCAAAGATTACGAATGCCTGTGTGGAAAATATAAACGTCTCAAACATCGCGGTGTGATCTGCGAAAAGTGCGGCGTGGAAGTCACTTGGGCCAAGGTGCGCCGCGAGCGTATGGGCCATATTGAACTGGCCAGTCCGGTCGCGCACATCTGGTTTTTAAAATCGCTGCCCTCACGCATTGGTCTGTTATTGGACATGACGCTGCGTGACATCGAAAAGGTACTTTACTTCGAGGCCTTCGTCGTTGTTGATCCCGGTATGACGCGCCTGGAAAAAGGGCAGTTGCTGTCCGATGAATCTTACCTTGAGGCCATCGAGGAAAACGGCGACGAGTTTGATGCTCGCATGGGCGCGGAGGCTGTCTATGAACTATTGCGTGGCATTGATCTAAAGTCCGAGATGATAAAGGTACGCGAAGAGTTAAACGCCGCCGGTTCCGAGACCAAGATCAAAAAACTCACCAAGCGCCTTAAATTACTGGAATCGTTTATCGAATCGGGCAATCGTCCCGAGTGGATTGTGTTGAAGGTCTTGCCGGTGCTGCCGCCCGAACTGCGCCCACTGGTACCGCTGGATGGCGGACGCTTCGCGACCTCTGATCTTAACGATCTATACCGGCGCGTCATCAATCGTAATAATCGCTTGAAGCGCCTGCTTGATCTCAATGCGCCCGACATTATTGTGCGCAACGAAAAGCGCATGCTGCAGGAATCGGTTGACGCATTGCTGGATAATGGCCGTCGCGGCAAGGCCATTACCGGCTCCAACAAGCGCGCGCTGAAATCCCTGGCCGATATGATCAAGGGCAAGCAAGGTCGCTTCCGCCAGAATCTGCTGGGCAAGCGCGTCGATTACTCGGGCCGTTCGGTCATCGTGGTCGGGCCGACCTTGCGCCTGCATCAATGTGGGTTACCCAAAAAAATGGCGCTGGAATTATTCAAGCCATTCATCTTCAGTAAGCTCGAACGCCGCGGCCTCGCGACCAATATTAAAGGTGCCAAAAAACTCGTCGAGCGCGAAGGGCCGGAGGTCTGGGATATTCTCGAGGAGGTTATCCGCGAGCATCCGGTGATGATGAATCGTGCACCCACGCTGCATCGCCTGGGTATTCAGGCCTTCGAACCGGTGCTCATCGAGGGTAAGGCCATTCAATTGCACCCGCTCGTGTGTACCGCGTTCAACGCGGACTTCGACGGCGATCAAATGGCCGTGCACGTACCGTTGTCCATCGAGGCGCAACTCGAGGCGCGCACGCTGATGATGTCCACCAATAATATTCTGTCGCCCGCTAACGGCGAACCGATTATCGTGCCTTCGCAGGACGTGGTGCTCGGGCTTTATTTCATGACCCGCGAGCGCACCAATGCCAAGGGCGAGGGTATGATATTTGCGGATGTCTCCGAGGTGCATCGCGCCTATGAGAATCGCATCGTGGAATTGCACGCCAAGGTTAAGGTACGCGTCAAGGAGGTGCAGATCGACGCTCGCGGCGAGAAGTTGCGCACACGCCGTCTGGTCGCGACGACGGTTGGACGCGCCTTGTTGTCCGAGATACTGCCCGAAGGCATGCCGTTTGACATTGTTAATCAGAACATGAACAAAAAGGCGATCTCGCGGCTCATTAATTTCTGTTATCGCCAGGTCGGTCTCAAGGAGACCGTGGTGCTGGCTGATCAGCTGATGTATACCGGTTTTGCCTACGCCACGCGTTCGGGTGTATCCATTGGTGTTGACGATATGGTAGTTCCGGATGACAAGGGCAGGATTATTGACGCCGCTGAAGCAGAGGTTAAGGAGATCGAGAACCAGTACGCATCGGGTCTGGTCACCAACGGCGAGCGCTACAATAAAGTGGTCGATATCTGGTCGCATACTAACGATCAGGTCGCCAAGGCGATGATGGAAAAGCTCGGTAGCGAACTGGTGACCGATGCCGCAGGCAAGGTGATCAAGCAGCCTTCATTTAATTCCATATATATGATGGCCGATTCCGGGGCGCGCGGTAGTGCTGCGCAGATTCGCCAACTCGCCGGTATGCGCGGCCTGATGGCCAAGCCGGACGGTTCGATCATTGAGACGCCGATCACCGCGAACTTCCGAGAAGGCCTCGACGTGTTGCAATACTTCATCTCCACTCACGGCGCTCGTAAAGGCTTGGCCGACACCGCACTCAAGACCGCGAATTCGGGTTATCTGACACGCCGTCTGGTCGATGTGGCGCAGGATCTTGTGGTCACCAGCAAGGACTGCGGAACCAGCAACGGCCTGACCATGACCCCGCTCATCGAAGGCGGTGATGTGGTTGAACCGTTGCGCGAGCGTGTGCTGGGCCGCGTGACCGCCGAGGACGTGCTGGTGCCGGGTAACCAGACCCTGGTCGTAGCCGCAGGTACCCTGCTCGATGAGCGCTGGGTAGATAAGCTCGATGAGATGGGAGTTGATCAGGTGAAGGTGCGTTCGCCCATCACCTGCGAGGCAACCCATGGTATTTGCTATGCCTGCTATGGACGAGATTTGGGACGTGGGCACGGCGTCAATATCGGCGAGGCGGTCGGCGTGATTGCCGCGCAGTCGATCGGTGAACCGGGTACGCAGCTCACCATGCGCACCTTCCACATCGGTGGCGCGGCATCACGCGCGGCCACCATCAATAGTGTGCAGATCAAGTCCAAGGGCCACGTGCGCCTGCACAATATCAAGCTCGTGCAGCATCAGACTGGTAATTATGTGGCCGTTTCGCGTTCCGGCGAATTAACTCTGGTTGATGAGTTCGGGCGCGAGCGTGAGCGCTACCGCGTGCCGTACGGAGCCGTGTTAACCATCGGTGAAGGTGATCAAGTAATACCCGGTCAGACCCTGGCAACCTGGGATCCGCATACCCATCCGGTAGTAACCGAGGTGGCCGGCAAACTCAAATTCAGTGATTTTGTTGAAGGCGTTACCGTACACCGCCAGGCTGACGAGGTGACCGGCTTGACGAGCATGGTCGTCACCGACCCCAAGCAGCGTGTTGCCAGCGGCAAGGATCTGCGCCCCATGGTGAAACTTGTCGATGACAAGGGCAAGGATTTGAGCATCGCCGGAACGGACATCCCGGCCCATTATTACCTGCCATTTGGAGCCATCATCAGCGTCGAAGATGGCGCGCGCGTGGGTGTGGGCGATGTTATCGCACGTATTCCGCAAGAGTCATCCAAGACGCGTGATATTACCGGTGGTCTGCCACGCGTGGCCGATCTGTTTGAGGCGCGCAAGCCCAAGGAACCCGCGATCCTTGCCGAAATCTCGGGCACGGTGGGCTTTGGAAAAGACACCAAGGGCAAGCAGCGCCTCATCATCACGGATGCAAATGGCGATCAGCATGAAGAGCTGATTCCCAAGTGGCGGCACGTCACGGTGTTCGAGGGTGAGCACGTGGAGAAGGGCGAGACCATCGCCGACGGCCCGCCTGCGGCGCACGACATTCTACGTCTGCTTGGCGTACCGGCGCTCGCCAATTACATCGTTAATGAGGTGCAGGACGTGTATCGCCTGCAGGGTGTGAAGATCAACGATAAACATATTGAAGTAATCGTGCGTCAGATGTTGCGCAAAGTCGAGATCATCAATGGGGGCGACACCAAGTTCCTCAAGGGTGAGCAGCTTGACCGGATTCGCGTGCTGGAGGAAAACCAGCGTGTATTGGCAGAGGACAAATTGCCCGCTGCCTACGAGCCGATCTTGCTGGGTATTACCAAGGCCTCGCTGGCGACGCAATCGTTCATCTCCGCAGCCTCTTTCCAGGAGACCACGCGCGTGTTAACCGAGGCATCCATCAGTGGCAAGTGGGATCAGTTACGTGGACTCAAGGAAAATGTGATCGTGGGCCGCCTTATCCCGGCAGGCACAGGGTTGGCCTATCATGCCGAGCGGGCGCGATTGCGCGAGTTATCGGTACAGATCAGCAAAGCGCCATCGGGTGTTGTGAACAAGGAAATCACGGGAGACTCTGTCGAGGCGCTCAACCAGGCGTTGAACGTTTCGCAGGCGTAAACTTTGCCCGCCTGCTTTCTTTAGCGGGCGGGCAATTGAACCTTGACAGCAATGGGCCTGGTCACTTAGAATTCCGCTTCTTTGAAGGCGCGCTTTCTGCGCCTTCGTTTATTTTTACGGCCTGATTTTCTAACTATTCAGCCTTTGTACCCTTCCAAACCGGGAGGGTAGCGACTGGTGTTAATCTCGGGAACAAATTGTCGAGTCGGAGCAAGTGAATGGCCACAACCAATCAGCTTGTGCGTAAGCCGCGCGCAAGCCTAAAACTTAAGAGCACAGTGCCCGCGTTGAACGGTTGCCCGCAAAAGCGCGGCGTATGTACTCGCGTTTACACTACTACGCCAAAAAAGCCTAACTCCGCGCTGCGCAAGGTTGCCCGTGTGCGCCTGACCAATGGCATGGAGGTCACCACGTACATCGGTGGTGAAGGTCATAACTTACAGGAACATTCGGTCGTGCTGATTCGTGGCGGCCGTGTTAAGGATTTGCCGGGTGTGCGTTATCACACGGTACGCGGCAGTCTGGACACCTCGGGCGTAACTGCCCGCCGTCAAGGACGCTCCAAGTACGGAGCCAAGCGTCCCAAGTCTTAAGACCAGGCTATTAAATAAAGTGGAAAAGCAGTTTAGAGATTATTAAAGGTAACGCCATGCCGAGAAGAAGAGTTGCAGCGAAGCGTGTCATCCTCCCCGATCCAAAATACGGAAACGAGATGCTGGCCAAATTCGTCAATGTCATTATGAGCGATGGCAAAAAGTCCATTGCCGAAAAGATTATTTACACGGCGCTTGATCAGGTCGTCAGCAAAAATAAGGGCGAGGCCATGGAAGTGTTGAACAAGGCGCTCGAGAATGTGCGCCCCATGGTCGAGGTAAAATCACGGCGTGTTGGCGGTGCAACTTATCAGGTACCGGTGGAAGTGCGCTCAACGCGCCGAACCGCATTGGCGATGCGCTGGTTAGTTGATGCCGCGCGCAAGCGCAGCGAAAAGTCCATGAGCCTGCGTCTGGCCGGTGAGATTCTGGATGCCTTCGAGAGTAAGGGCAGTGCCGTGAAAAAACGTGAAGAGACGCACCGCATGGCGGATGCTAACAAAGCCTTCTCTCATTACCGCTGGTAAGTCAGTTACTTAATTTAGAGTATGAGGTTGTAAGCCGTGGCCCGTAAAACACCCATTGAACGTTATCGCAACATCGGCATCATGGCGCACATCGATGCCGGCAAGACGACGACGACTGAGCGCGTTCTCTACTACACCGGTGTCTCGCACAAGATCGGCGAAGTACACGATGGCGCGGCCACCATGGACTGGATGCCGCAAGAGCAGGAGCGTGGCATAACTATCACCTCTGCCGCCACCACCTGCTTCTGGAGCGGGATGGACAAGAGCTTTCCGCAGCATCGTATTAACATTATTGATACACCCGGTCACGTCGATTTCACGATTGAAGTTGAGCGTTCATTGCGCGTACTGGATGGTGCCTGCGCATTATTCTGCGCGGTCGGCGGTGTCGAACCCCAATCCGAAACAGTCTGGCGTCAGGCCAATAAATACGGTGTGCCACGACTGGCCTTCGTCAACAAGATGGACCGCGCCGGGGCAAACTTTTTGCGCGTGGTCGAGCAGATTAAAAAGCGTTTAGGTGCCAATCCCGTGCCCTTGCAATTGCCCATTGGCGCGGAAGAAAAGTTCGAGGGTGTGGTTGATCTCGTCAAGATGAAGGCTATTTACTGGGACGATGCCACTCAGGGCATGAGCTTTGAAGAGCGTGAAATCCCCGCGAATATGCTGGCCGAATGTCAGGAATGGCACGACAAGATGGTCGAGGCTGCTGCAGAAGGCAGCGAAGAGGGCATGGATAAATATCTGCAAGGCGAACCGCTGAGCATAGAAGAAATTAAAGCGGGTTTGCGCGCACGCACCCTTAACGCAGAGATCATCCCCACCTTGTGCGGCTCCGCGTTCAAGAACAAAGGCGTGCAGGCGATGCTGGATGCCGTCATTGAATATTTGCCGTCACCGCTGAATAAGCCGCCGATCAAGGGCATTCTGGACGACGCCGCCGGCAGTGAGGCCGAGCGCCACGCCTCCGATGAAGAACCCTTTTCCGCATTGGCATTCAAGATCGCCACCGACCCGTTTGTCGGTACACTCACCTTTTTCCGCGTCTATTCCGGTGTCCTGAATTCCGGTGACGGCATTTATAATCCGGTAAAGCACAGCAAAGAGCGCGCGGGCCGCATCGTGCAGATGCACGCGAATAATCGCGAAGAAATAAAAGAAGTGCGCGCCGGTGATATCGCCGCTGCCGTAGGTCTGAAAAATGTCAGCACCGGCGACACCCTGTGTGCACTGGATAACATCATCACCCTGGAACGCATGGAATTTCCCGAGCCGGTGATTTCCGTCGCGGTCGAGCCTAAAACCAAGGTCGATCAGGAAAAGATGGGCGTGGCCTTGAGTAAACTCGCCGCTGAGGATCCCTCGTTCCGTGTGCACACCGATGAAGAGTCCGGCCAGACCATTATTTCCGGCATGGGCGAGCTGCATCTGGAGATCATCGTTGACCGTATGAAGCGCGAGTTCGGCGTCGAGGCTAATGTCGGTGCGCCGCAAGTGGCCTATCGCGAAACCATACGCAAGAGCGTGGAGCAGGAAGGCAAATTTGTGCGCCAATCCGGCGGGCGCGGTCAGTATGGTCATGTATGGTTGCGTATCGAGCCGCTTGAAGCGGGTAAAGGTTATGAATTCGTCAATGGCATCGTCGGTGGCGTTGTGCCCCGTGAATATATCCCGGCCGTGGACAAAGGCGCGCAAGAGCAATTAAAGAACGGCGTGATCGCGGGCTTCCCGGTGGTCGATGTGCGCGTCACCATATTCGACGGCTCCTACCATGACGTGGACTCCAACGAAATGGCCTTCAAGATCGCCGGCTCCATGGGCGTGAAGGAGGGTGTCAAGAAGGCCTCTCCGGTATTACTCGAGCCGATCATGAAGGTTGAAGTGGTCGCCCCCGAGGATTACCTGGGAGTGGTAATGGGCGATTTAAATCGCCGCCGTGGTTTGGTGCAAGGCACCGACGATTCGCCCATGGGCAAGATCGTCAACGCCGAGGTTCCGCTCAAGGAGATGTTCGGTTATTCCACCGATCTGCGTTCCGCCACCCAGGGCCGCGCCACCTATTCAATGGAATTTGTAAAATATGCCGAGGCGCCGAAAAGCATCGCCGAGGCCGTGATCAAAAAAGCGTCCTAACAATTAACGAGAGATGAGGTAAAGAACCGTGTCCAAGGCAAAATTTGAGCGCACCAAGCCGCATTTAAACGTCGGCACGATCGGTCACGTCGATCACGGCAAGACCACGTTAA
>JBDSOT010000003.1:0-6888 GCA_039914705.1 Gammaproteobacteria bacterium
ATCCGTGTGCGAATTATCAGTGCTGCTGCCGGTGAAGTAGTTGCTTTTGCCCGGCAAGGGTTCTTCGCTCACGATCTCGGGATGAGTATTAGCGCCGACCAGAGTCATGCGGACTACCGTGCTTGCAGACTTTGCGGGCGCGCTGTCGTTCAGCGACCCCGTAGCATCGCTGAAATCTTGAGACTGGTTCAAGGCCAGCTTGCTGGGAAAGACCCCGGCTTGCAGGGCGGGACTGAAACAGGCGAGGCTTAACAGGGCGGATAATGCGGTTACAGACAGCGATTTTTTCAACGACCCTTCCGTGGCATTGTACATAGACTTCTCCTTATCATTTATCGTTATTTATTGAAATTGTTCTACCTTGAATAATTTCTTTCTTAGGTAATCTATCTATATCATATGTCAACATCCTTCTCAAGATGGGAATCAAAATATATGTGTCATTCCCAATCTACATGAAACCCCAGCTTGTTGATCCGTTCGGCAGGAGGATTGAGTACGTGCGGCTGTCGGTCACGGACAAGTGCGATCTGCGCTGTTTCTATTGTATGCCGCCCGGCTTCAAGGGGTTCCAAGTGCCCGAGCACTGGCTCACCTTCGATGAAATCGAGCGCGTAATCCGCGCCTTCGGTGCATTGGGCGTCAGCCGTATTCGGCTTACCGGGGGCGAACCGCTGATGCGCAAGAATCTGGCGCAACTAGCCGCCCGCTTATCGGTACTGCCCGGCATCGACGACCTCTCCCTCAGCACCAATGCCACACAGTTGGCTAAGCAGGCACACGCACTGAAACATGCCGGTGTGACTCGCCTCAATGTAAGCCTGGATTCCCTGCGCCCGGAGCGCTTTAAGGAAATTACCAGCGGCAGCCTGGCGTCGGTGATCGACGGTTTAATGAGCGCCAAGGCAGAGGGCTTTCATCCGATCAAGATCAATATGGTTGCCCTGAAGGGTATTAATAACGATGAGATCGAGGACATGGTGGAATTCTGCATCACGCATGATTTCACCCTCCGCCTGATCGAGACCATGCCGATGGGCAGCACCGGGCAATCGGCGCTTAATCATTATCTGGATTTGCAGGAGGTTAAACAAAGGCTCGCCGAAAAATATGAACTCGTCCCCAGTGTTATGCCGGGCGGCGGACCGGCGCGTTATGTACGAGTGGCGGGCACGAATGTGCACATTGGTTTTATCACACCCATATCGCAACACTTCTGCCAGACCTGCAATCGCGTGCGCCTGGCCGTCGACGGTACGCTGTATATGTGCCTCGGGCAGGACAATAAATTTGAGCTGCGACCCTTATTAAGGGCTGGCATTAGCGACAGCGAGCTTGAGCAGACGCTGCATGATGCCATCAGCCTAAAACCTGAACGACATGAGTTTCGCGAGAAGCCTGCGCAGCTTATCCGTTTCATGTCCATGACGGGCGGGTGAGGGCGCTGCACCCTAAAATAGCTGCGCAGCCTTCGCTTATGAATAAATCTTGCCCACTATGCAACGTACATCCTGAAAATATACTGTGGAGCGACGCCCATTGCCGAGTCGTCCTAATCAAGGATGCGGATTATCCGGTTTTTTGCCGCGTGGTCTGGAATAGCCATGTCAAAGAAATGACCGACCTTGCGCCTGAACAACGCAATCATTTAATGAATGTCGTATTCGCCGTCGAAAGTGTTTTGCGCGAATTGTTAACGCCAGCAAAGATCAATCTTGCCTCGCTCGGAAATCAGACACCTCACATACACTGGCATGTGATTCCGCGTTACGAAGACGACGCGCATTTTCCCAACCCGGTCTGGTCAGAACGCCTGCGGAACAGTACTGTGCGTATCGCACCCGAGCTTGATGTATTACAAAGCAGGCTGAGTGAACGACTGGGTTAAATCTGATCGTGCGCGCAACACCCACGCCTTCGTTGTATTCGCCGTATATGCTCTTCTTATTTTAGTTGGAGCGCTTTATTCGAGACTTCTCCTTCACTTTTCCTGCGATTGTAATATTTATTGACAATGATCTTATAATATTATAATTTACTAATATGAAAAATTCGACGACTTATTTTGAACCTCTGTTTGAGCAATGCGAGAGTACGTCTCGCTTACTCAAGGCACTGGCTCATCCGCAGCGCTTGCAAATTCTTTGTCATTTGTCGAACGGCGAGAAAACTGTGACGGAACTGGAAACACTGTGCGGCGCATCGCAATCAGCTGTATCGCAATTTCTGGCGCGTATGAAGGCAGAGCAGTTGATTGCATCGCGGCGTGATGAGCGCTATGTCTTTTATCGCATCGCCGACCCTAAAGTATCTCAACTCATCAAGGCCTTACACAAAATATTTTGCAAATCAGCCGGATAATAAACGACCCTGTCATTCTGGATACATCGAAGAATATGCGGCACTAGTATGGCAAACACACACTGCCAACATTAAGGAAAGGTGATGGCGATATTGTTCGGCATAATCGTCGGTCTGGCCTTGGGCCTAACCGGTGGCGGCGGCTCTATTTTCGCGGTACCGCTGCTCATATACGGACTGGGTATGGCGGCTAAAGACGCCGTGGTGGTTTCACTGGCTGCCGTTGCACTGACAACCGCCTTTGGCACATTGACGGCATTGCGTGCAGATCTGGTGGAGTGGCGTCCGGGACTCATCTTTGCTGTCACCGGCATTGCAGCTGCGCCGCTTGGACTCGCTGCTGGCAAGCATATGTCTGATAGCTTTCTGGTGCTGGGCTTCGCCGTGCTGGCATTGCTGGTGGCGGTTGCAATGTGGCGCAAAGCGATCCGCGAACCGGCAAACGCCGTCGTCGTACGCGCAGGCTTGGGCCGAGATGCCGGTGGAACGGGTGCAGTGTGCAGCTACAGTCCCGATGGGGTGCTCAGAGTCACTGCACGTTGCAGCCTGATGCTTGCGCTGGTAGGTGGGTGCAGCGGCCTGTTATCCGGTCTGTTTGGTGTGGGTGGCGGCTTCATCATTGTCCCCACCCTGATGTTTATAACTCAGATGCGCATTCATCAGGCGGTCGCGACATCGTTGCTGGTTATCACGCTGGTAGGATTAAGTGGCGTGGGTTCTGAGCTGCTACAAGGGCGCGACTTGCCTTGGCGGCACACTGGCTTGTTTGTGCTGGGCGGTTTGCTCGGTATGGGGCTGGGTAGACTTTGGGCACGCCGGATTGCGGGTCCGCTTCTGCAGAAAGGTTTTGCCGCTGCCATCCTTATCGTCGCAGCAGCCATGATTACAGCGCATTTCACAAGGACATTGTTATGATCTTCCGTCAACTTTTTGAACCAATATCCTGCACCTATACCTATCTGCTTGGTTGCGAAGAGAGCGGTCAGGCCATTTTGATAGATCCGGTCATGCCTAGCTATGAGCGCGATTTAGCTGTGATTAATTCACTCGGGCTGACGCTTGCCTACACGCTCGACACGCACATCCATGCCGACCACATCACCGCCGCGCTGCACTTGAAGCAACGAGTCGGCAGCAAGATTGCGAACGCCGCGCTAGACAAATTGCCCTGTACGGATGTGGGCATCGAGGACGGCAAACCCTTTATCGTGGGCAGTATCAACATCACGCCACTACATACCCCCGGCCACACGGACGGACACTTCGCCTACCGTCTGGGCGAGCGCGTCTTCACCGGCGATGCACTATTGATAGACGCCTGCGGGCGCATGGATTTTCAGAATGGCGATGCGGCCACGCTTTACAAGAGTATTCACGAAAGGCTTTTTACCTTGCCCGAGGAGCAACTGGTTTACCCGGCACACGACTACAATGAGCGCCGCGTCTCCACCATCGCACAAGAACGCCAGCGTAATCCGCGTCTGGGTAATGGGCGCAGCCTCGAAGAATTTATTGCCATCATGGACGAGCTTAAATTGCCCTACCCGAAATTTATTGATTTCGCCGTGCCCGGCAATCGGCAATGCGGCATGTGCCCGCAAGATTTACCAGACAAATTAAAAGAGTATTGCGAGAAAATGGCGTTTAGCCCACAAGGCTGAGGCGCAGCGTGTTGTTTAATTATAGTCAGGCAAAGCTTAAGGAGATTTATGCAAAAATTCATGCAGATGGGCGAAGGCGTTTTTATCGGCGGGCAACCTGACAAAGAAGATTTGTTGGAACTGGTCCAGCAGGGCGTGAAAACCGTCATTGATTTCCGCGAACCATCCGAAACGGGAAACTCCAACGCAACTATGGCGCGTGAAGCTCACCTGGATTACGTGAACATTCCGGTCAACAAGATGACACTGTCCGATGCAGACGTAACCAAATTCCGCGCGGCCTTGGATGAGAAACAAGGCCCGTTCCTGCTGCATTGCGGCACCGGCGCACGCGCCGGTGCGATGCTACTGATGAAGACAGCGGTGGATAATAACTGGAGCGTACAGCAAGCCTTTGAGACCGCAGCGAATATGGGTTTCGATTGCAATGCCCATCCTGAAATCAAGGCATTTTTTACCGGCTATATCGAGCGGCATAGCGCGAGTAAAACTTAACGGCTGTGGTTAAAAGTTTGACAGACTACTCCGACTGATACGGCATAGGCCTCACCTTGCCAGCAGCCAATTTTGCGCGGGCGCGGGCCTCATCAACATTTTTGCCGCCCGCCAAGGCAACGCCCATGCGTCGGCGTGCAAACGATTCGGGTTTACCGAACAAACGTAAATCGGTGTGGGGTACGCGCAGCGCTTCATCCACGCCTTCAAAGACAATCCCTTTCGCTTCCAGCCCGCCGTAAATCACCGCACTCGCGCCGGGGCCGCGCATCTCCGTTGAAATGGGTAAGCCCAAGATCGCGCGCGCATGAATTTCAAATTCACTCTGTACCTGACTGATCATCGTCACCATGCCGGTGTCGTGCGGGCGCGGACTCACCTCGGAAAACCATACTTGATCGCCTTTAATAAAAAGCTCCACGCCGAAGATGCCGCGTCCGCCCAGATTGTCCGTAACGGCCTTGGCAATCTCGCGCGACTTTTGCAGTGCATATACACTCATCGCCTGCGGCTGCCAGCTCTCCACATAATCGCCCTTGACCTGCACGTGGCCGATGGGTTCGCAAAAGAAAGTTTCGACTTGGCCCGATGCACCCACGGCACGCACGGTGAGCAGCGTGATTTCATAATCGAAATTAATCATGCCCTCAACGATTACTTTGCTTTGATTCACGCGGCTACCACTCGCCGCATACGCCCAGGCATCAGTGACATCGTCAGGCCCGTATAACGTGGATTGGCCCTTGCCGGACGACGACATCACCGGCTTCACTAAGCACGGATAACCAATCTTGCTATCAATGGCGTTCTGTAATTCCGCCAGGTTTTCGGCGAAGGCATAGGGCGAGGTTGGCAAACCTAAAGTTTCCGCAGCGAGGCGACGAATGCCCTCGCGATTCATGGTGAGTTGGGCGGCGCGCGCCGTGGGAATGACTTCGGCCAGACCTTGTCGCTCCAACTCCACCAGCATATCGGTTGCGATGGCCTCGATCTCCGGCACAATCAGATGCGGCTTTTCCTGAATCACCAGCGCACGCAAGGCGGCTCCGTGGGCCATGTTAATCACATGCGATCGGTGCGCGACCTGCTGACCCGGCGCATCGGCATAGCGATCCACTGCAATGGTCTCCACGCCGAGACGCTGCAAGGCGATGATCACCTCCTTACCCAACTCACCGCTGCCCAACAACATCACGCGCGTAGCGCTATCCGAAAGTGGCGTACCAAGTTTCATATCTATCCTTAATTTCTAAACGAGCCATACGCATTATTATGCGCGATATTGGATAAGGCGTACCTACGCCCTATACCACTTTCAACCAGGTTTGCCCCTTCCTCCTTTGACGGGGGAAGGCCGGATGGGGGTGAGGATGGACGAAAGACTACTGTGTCGTTAGTATGGTTCCCACGCTATTGAATGAGCTAAAAACGATTAGCAAATTATGAGATATGGGGGCGGGGGAACATCCCTCCTTATACAAAAGGCTGCTGGTGTACTTTATCTTCTGGTTTGGTGCTATTAATTTGCAAACTATCGATTTTTGAGGCTTTAAATGGTAAATAGCAAAATTAAGCATTGGCGTGTGAACCTGCTTATACACCATTTGGTGTCTAGTTTACGTTGGTCATCAAACATGCTGCGCAAGTTATTCACATGGTTTAAGTCGTCAGGACTAGCCATTTCCTTGTTAGTGGCTGCGGTTGCTGTTGCCTTGGTGGCATGGCTCGATTATCGGTATGGGATTAATTGGCCAGATGTCCGGCTTGAAGCGCACGGATTGGTCATGGACATTTTTGTTTTTGGCATTCTGATCCTTGCCTTTAACAAGGCCCGAGAAACAAGAAATTTGAAGCGGCACTACCATGAAGAAATTGAAGATTTTAGGGACTGGAAATCAGACGAAGAAAAATATCGAGAGATGTTACTTAGATAGCGCCTGGCTAGAGGGCTATCATTTGGGACATCGGTGTTTTTTCAGACGCGAATGTTCAAAAGGCTATATACCGAGACGCACAATACAAAAGCACACTATGCGCTTAGAAATTCGTTGCAGGTAGAGTTGGATATATCGGTTACTTTGTTTGAGTCCAAAACTATGAAACCCCTTTGGACCACGAAGCATTTACTCAGCACAAAACCGGAAGGGAATTCCACTCAGGCGATTCAGATGGTTCGCGGATTAGCTGCTTCAGGATTTCTTGATGTAAAAATCTAACAGATAGTCGATCACATGGGTAAGGATGTCACAAGCGGCTATCCCGGCGCGGATATACCTCTTAAGTTCCCCAGCAGTGACTCGCACCACCAATTGGGTGTAGATTCATCTTGTACTCTATTAAAAAGAAAAAATAATGTGCGCGATGTTTTGTA
>JBDSOT010000020.1:0-3179 GCA_039914705.1 Gammaproteobacteria bacterium
TAAATTCCTCCAGATCGGCAACGCTAGTGGATTCTTCATCGAGCAGGAGATCGACGACCTCGGCGGACGCCAGCACGAGATATTTTTGCGCCTCGAACTGGCGCGCCGCACGCAATATTTCACGGAAGATTTCATAGCAAACTGTTTCGGCGGTCTTCACCGAACTGCGCCCCTTGCACACTGGGCAGGGTTCGCACAACAAATGTCCCAGGCTCTCGCGCGTGCGCTTGCGCGTCATTTCCACCAATCCCAGCGCCGATACCCCGCTGATGTGCGTCTTGGTGTGATCACGTTCCAGACTTTTTTCCAGGGCGCGCAGCACCTGGCGCTTATGTTGTTCATCCTGCATGTCGATGAAGTCGATGATAATGATGCCGCCGAGATTGCGCAGGCGCAGTTGACGCGCAATGCTCTGCGCGGCCTCCAGATTGGTGGTAAAAATAGTGTCTTCCAGATTGCGATGTCCTACGAACGCGCCGGTGTTTACGTCGATGGTGGTCATAGCCTCGGTCTGATCGATAATCAAATGGCCACCGGATTTTAATTGTACTTTGCGCTCCAGCGCCTTTTGAATCTCGTCCTCCACGCCGTACAGATCGAAGATCGGACGCTCGCCCGGATAATGCTCGATGCTGGGCATCATCTCTACCATGAATTTTCCCGCAAACTTTAGCACGCGCTGGTAGGTCTCGCGCGAATCAATACGAATCTTTTCGATCTGCTCGCGCACCAGGTCGCGCATGGTGCGCATTACCAGCGGCAGGTCTTCATGGATAAGTGTCCCCGCCGGTTCCACACGCGCGCGTTCTTCGATAGAGCGCCACAGCTTTTGCAAAAATTCCATGTCGGCATGCAGGTCTTCCGCGCTCACGCCATCCGCCACGGTGCGCAGGATATAACCGCCCGGCGCGCTCGCCATAAAATTATCCACAATGGCCTTCAGGCGCTTGCGCTCTTCGACATCTTCAATCTTTTGCGAGACACCGACATGCCGCAGATTGGCCATGAACACCAGATAACGCGAGGGAATGGATATCTGCATGGTAAGGCGCGCGCCTTTGGCACCGAGCGGATCTTTCACCACCTGCACCAAAATTTCCTGGCCCTCTCGCAGCAACGCACCGATGGCCTCGACGGGTGGATCGCGACGCAGCTTAGTATCTTGCAATACGTCTGTAAGCTTGGTGTCTTGCGCAGACGCGGACACCTCATCAACTTCATCAGCCAGATTGGCGCTCAACAATTCCACCGGTAATGTATGTTCAGCGGAATGACTCGCAGCCGGTTGCACCGCCGTATTTTTTGCGGCCACCAGCACATCCGACACATGCAAGAATGCGGCGCGCTCAAGGCCGATATCCACAAAGGCCGCCTGCATTCCCGGCAGCACACGACTCACGCGTCCCTGGTAAATATTGCCGACCAGACCGCGCTTGCGCGTGCGTTCGATAAACACGTCCTGCAAAGAACCGTTTTCGAGCACCGCCACGCGCGTCTCGTGCGGAGTAACGTTGATCAGGATTTCCGTGGTCATCAGGTAAACAATCTTGGCAGCATTTCCCACTATAGCGTGAAGCGCCGTTATTGTGAAAAAACGTCGATGCCAAACTCGCCAAGCAACTCCGCAGTCTCGAACAAGGGCAGCCCCATTACGCCCGAATAACTGCCTTCCAGGTGTGTGATAAATGCTGCGGCACGCCCCTGAATGGCATAGGCACCGGCCTTGCCGTCAGCCTCGCCGGTTTCCCAATAGGCTGCACACTGCGCCGGTGTCAACGTTGCGAAGCGCACCTGGCTTATACTCAGGCGCGTTGCTTGACGCATGTTATCAACCACTGCCACAGCGGTGAACACCTGATGGTTGCGCCCGGAAAGCTGCGCGAGCATAGAGATGCCGTGTTCACGATCCACTGGTTTACCCAACACCTGACTATCGCACACCACAACTGTATCCGCACCCAAAACCAGCAGGGAGTTCGTAGCCGTGGTGCGCAGTCCGGCCTGCGCCTTGTCCAGCGCCAGGCGAAGAACATGAACTCGTGGCGGTTCATGGCCGTCCCATGTTTCATCCACGGCAACCTTTACCACTTCATAATGAACACCGATTTGCCTCAGCAATTCGTGGCGGCGCGGCGAAGACGAGGCTAGATAGATTTGGGCGCGCGTCATGCTACTAACCGGCGCGGTGATAGGGATGATTTTTAAGCATGCTCCAGGCGCGGTAGATCTGCTCAGCCACGAGGATACGCACCAAGGCGTGTGGCAGCGTGAGTTTGGAAAGCGACCAGGTGGCCTGTGCGGATTTGATACAAGGTTCAGCCAAACCATCGGGGCCGCCGATGAGCAGCGTCACGTTGCGCCCGCTCTGTAGCCAGCTATCAAGTTCCCGTGATAATTGCCCGGTGCTCCATTGTGCGCCGCGGCCATCGAGCGCGATGACGTGAGAGTCTTTGGGGATTGCATCCAGCATGCGCTCACCTTCTTCACGAATGGCGCGCGCGGGGTCGCTGCCTTTGCTGCGTTTGCCTAATGGTAGTTCGATCAGATTCAAGCGGCATTCCGGCGGCAGGCGTTTGGCAAATTCCTGATAGCCTTCCGTGACCCAGCCGGGCATGCGCGTGCCTGCAGCTAAAAGATTAATATGCATCTATATGCTTCAATTTATTAAGGTGAAGGTCGGGAGGCCATGTCAGGCATTCATTGGGTATGCCTACGGCCTCACCTTAGCATAACAAGCAAATTTTCCCTTTAGGTAGTCTTCAAATCCCTAGGCGTTGCACCCAGAATTGAAATCACCAATTTCTCTGACACCTTAAATATGACAGTAAGGCCAGCGAGCATTCCCTGCGGGAGCAGAACAAACCGAATGTCGCTGGCCGATGTCATTATCCTGTGAAGCCCATCATGGAGCCAATTGAGCCGTACCAAACAGGGATGGATTCTGATACGCGGTATCGGTCGAATCCTTCCACATCAGTTTCCCATCGCGTAGACCACCGTCGTCATCGTCGTTGATATGCACGTCGAGTCCCACCAGGGCGCCTGGCGTGATGCTGGTTTGACCCAGCGTACTCCACGGAATTATCACTTCGATCACGTAGCCGCCAGTGACGTTGGTACGCGCACTAATAACCCCGGTAGTCTTTCCAGTCGAACTCGAGGTAGGGAGCGGGGCGCCG
>JBDSOT010000021.1:0-10647 GCA_039914705.1 Gammaproteobacteria bacterium
CAGGCCGGTCAACTGGAATTAAACGTGATGATGCCGGGACTCGGCGCGGCGCTGTTCGATGCCATCAACTGGCTGACCAATGCCCTCGATGCCACAACGGAACGCAATCTCAAAGGTCTGCGCGTCGACCGCGAGCGCTGCAAGATATTCCTCCACAACAGCGTAGGCCTCGCCACCTTGCTCAGCCCCGCTATCGGCTACGCCGCCGCCGCCAGGATTGCCAAAGAATCCGAGCTAACGGGAAGGCCTGTACGTGAGATTGTTGCCGAGCAAGGGCTGATGACGGGTGAGGCGTTTGATGTTTTGGTGTTGCAGGCCGCACGCGTAGGCCAAAAGTAACTACAACCCGGCCAATAATCCTAATACTATTCCATGCTCACCCCTACCGAACTCCTCGGACCTGACGGCCCGCTCGCGCGCCGCGTTGACGGCTTTGCCCCACGTATCCAGCAACAGGAAATGGCCGAGGCCGTCACGCAGGCGCTGGAACAATATGAGGTGTTGATCAGCGAGGCCGGCACCGGCACGGGAAAGACATTTGCCTATCTGGTACCCGCCATACTGTCGGGAAAGAAGGTAATCATCTCCACCGGTACCAAAAACCTGCAAGACCAATTATTCCATCGCGACCTGCCCATTGTGCGCGACGCACTCGGCGTTTCAGTGACGGCTGCACTTCTTAAAGGCCGCGCGAACTACCTGTGCCTTCATCGCCTGGAAATGGCTGAGTCCGAGGGCCGCTTTCGCACGCGCGAACTGCCGCGTGAACTGGTGCCCATTCGCGCCTGGGCCGGACGTACCCGCTCCGGGGATATTGCCGAGCTGACGGATATTGCCGAGGACTCGTCCACCTGGGCGCAGGTAACCAGCACTGCGGATAACTGCCTCGGCCAGGAGTGTCCGCTGCTTGCCGATTGCCATGTGCTCAAGGCACGGCGCGCGGCTCAGGAGGCCGATGTGCTGGTGATCAATCACCACCTGCTGTTCGCCGATATGGCCTTGCGCGATGAAGGGTTTGGAGAATTACTGCCGGGGGCTAATGCCCTGATCCTGGACGAGGCGCATCAATTGCCGGAGATCGCCTCCCATTTTTTTGGAACCTCGTTGGGCAGCCGCCAGCTATTAGAACTTGCGCGCGATATCACGGCCGAACAAATCAAGGAGGCCAGCGATATGGATCAGCTTGCCGTAGCGGCCGAGCGCCTGGAAAAGGCGGCGCGCGATCTGCGTCTTACCCTGGGGCTGGATAACCGGCGTGGCGCATGGCCGGAAGTCGCCAGCGATTCCACGGTAAGCGATGCCGTATTTGTGCTGCAAGAACAGCTTGAGTTGCTGGGCAATATGCTCGAAGGCGCAGCAGTACGCGGTAAGGGACTGGAAAATTGCTGGAAGCGAACTGTCGAATTAACTGGGCGTCTCATCAGCCTAACCACAACTGCGCCCGATAATCACATCCACTGGTTTGAAACCTACACACGTACGTTCACGCTGAACCTGACCCCGATAGACATCGCGGATACCTTTAAAAGTCACATGCGCGGGCATAAGTGTGCGTGGATATTCACCTCCGCAACGCTCGCCGTTGACGACAGCTTTGAACATTTTGCACGGCGTCTGGGCTTGCAGGATGCGGTCGAACATCGCTGGAGCAGCCCGTTCGATTTTGCGCGCCTTGCCCTATTTTATGTGCCAACAGAGATGCCGGAACCGGCGGCTAAAAATTACACAACCAGCGTTGTTGAAGCTGCGCTGCCGGTGCTGGAGGCCAGCAGAGGCCGTGCCTTTATGCTATTCACCAGTCATCGCGCATTACAGGAGGCCGCCGGGTTACTTAAGAACAAAATAGATTTTCCGCTGCTTATTCAAGGCAGCATGCCGCGCCGCGAATTACTGGAGCGCTTCCGTGCATTGGGCAATGCCGTGCTGCTCGGTACTAGCAGTTTTTGGGAAGGTGTCGATGTACGCGGTGCGGCGCTGTCGTGTGTGATTATCGACAAGCTGCCGTTCGCATCGCCCGGCGATCCGGTCTTGCAGGCGCGGCTGGAGGCCATGCGCAAACAGGGTGGTAATCCGTTTATGGATTTTCAACTACCGCATGCCGTGATATCGCTCAAACAAGGCGTTGGACGTCTGATACGTGACGTCGAGGATCGCGGCGTATTGATGCTCTGCGATCCGCGTCTGTTGAGTAAATCCTACGGGCGCATTTTCCTGGACAGCCTGCCGCCCATGACACGCACGCGAAAACTGGAAAAGGTGCAGGGGTTCTTCGCGCAGGAAATTGAACAGAATCTTGCCGAGGCCGTATGAATATTCTCGCGCTCGACACCTCGACCGAGGCCTGCTCCGCTGCGCTGATAATGGGAGAATCCGTCAGCGAACTTTTCGAGCTTGCACCGCGTGGTCATTCGCAATTGATACTGCCGATGCTGGATGCGCTGCTCGCAGAGGCTGACATCCGCTTGGCGCAGATAGATGCCGTGGCATTCGGCTGCGGGCCAGGGTCGTTTACCGGATTGCGCATCGCGGCAGGCATTGCGCAGGGTGTGGCCTTCGGTGCGGACCTGCCCGTAGTAGCCGTGTCTTCACTTGCGGCGCTTGCTCAAGGCGCGTTTAAAAAAACCGGCGCACATAACATACTGGCGTCCATTGATGCGCGCATGGGTGAGGTTTATTGGGGTGCGTATCAATGCGATGCAGATGGGCTTGTGCAACTGCATAAATGCGAAGGCGTCTATGCCCCTGATCAAGTGCCTTTGCCGGGCGCAGCGGATTGGTTCGGAGCGGGCAGCGGCTGGCAGAACTACGGTACAGTTTTACAGGTACGGCTGGCGAATTTTTTAACAGGATATGAAGCGGGGCATTATCCGCGTGCCGGCGATGTCGCCTGTCTGGGCGCGACAATTTTCAAACAAGGCAAGGCGGTGAGCGCAGAACAGGCGATGCCGGTTTACCTGCGTAATGAAGTCGCCTGGAAAAAGCTGGGTAAAACTGCGCCTGGATAATATTTACGATTTACTGCCGAAGATTAAACGAAGGAAATTATATGACCAATAAAACCATCAAACTGACCGACGAATTATATGACTACGTGTTGTCCGTTTCTTTGCGCGAACCGCCATTGCTGAAACGCCTGCGCGATGAAACCGCCAATGACCCCATGGCGCGCATGCAAATAGCACCGGAGCAGGGGCAATTCATGATGCTTCTCGTGCAACTGCTGGGCGCGAAAAAGGCCTTGGAGATTGGCGTTTACACTGGCTACAGTTCACTGTGTGTGGCGCTAGCCCTGCCCGTGAATGGCCGACTGGTAGCCTGCGATATCAGCGAGGAATGGACTGACGTGGCGCGGCGCTACTGGGCCGAGGCTGGTGTCGCCGACAAGATCGATCTGCGCCTTGCGCCTGCCGTGGAGACACTCGACAAGTTGTTACAGGATGGGCAGGCCGGCACGTTTGATTTCGCGTTCATTGACGCTGACAAGACAGGTTACGATGCCTACTATGAGCGTACGCTGCAATTGATGAGTCCGGGCGGCTTGATTGCATTGGATAATATGCTGCGTGGCGGGCGCGTGATTGATCCGCAGGAACAAGGCGAGGATACCTGCGCTATCCGCGTTCTCAACACCAAGCTTCACCATGACAAGCGCGTCTCATTAAGCCTGCTTCCCGTTGCCGATGGTTTGACACTTGCCCTTAAACTTTAGGCTGGATGGAATGCCCGCGCATGACTCATGAGCGTCATCTAAGCCTGGTCATACCGGATTTGTTCAGCTCACCGCAGGCGGAAGATTCACCCAATGTAGCGGAGCTTAAAACACTGCTCGCCCGTTCCACGCGAGGGGTTTGCGCTACCCATCGGGATGCGCTCCTGTTTGAAATTTTTGGTTTCGAATACACGCCGGATAAAAATTTGCCGGTTGCATCCATCACACATGCGCTGCATAACCCGGAACAGAACGATGATTATTGGCTGCGCGCCGACCCGGTTTATATGCGTACCGCCAGCGACCGGGTAATGATGATGGGCAATGATTTTTTAGCTATTACCCGTCAAGAAGCCGCCCTGCTCGGTCAGGAACTTGCCCCGTTATTTGACGCTTATGGCTTGCAGCTAACAATGCCTGAACCGAAGTGCTGGTATCTGCGTCTGCCCAATGACCCCGGCCTATTCTGGCATGCACTAAGCGATGTGCGCGGTCATGATATTCATCAATATTTGCCGGTCGACATCGATAGTAAAACAAATGCGCGTCTGTGGCGGCGTCTATTGAACGAGGCGCAAATGTTGCTGCATGACAGCACTGTTAATCACGCGCGCATAGCCAGGGGTCAGCTGCCGGTTAACAGCCTGTGGTTTTGGGGCGGCGGTACACTGCCGCACATTGCGCACCGCCGTTTCGCGCAGGTGTGGGGCAATGATGCGCTGACCTTAGGCATGGCTAAGTTCTCCGCCACGCCGCACACTCCTACACCGATCAGCGGCTGTCACTGGTTGCAGCAGGCGACCATACCTGGAAGGCATCTTGTTATAGTCGAGGCCGTAGCTGATTTCACTCTTCCTGACGAGACGGATGATGGGCTGACACGAAAAAATAATATCGAGTCACTTAATCGCGATTGGTTTTCTCCGCTGCTCGCCGCCCTCAAATCACGCCAGCTGGCAAGTCTGCATTTGTACACATGCAATGGCACCGTCTTTCAGGCAACGCCAAAGTCCATAGCTCGCTGGTGGAAACGCCCGCGTAGTCTGAGCGCTTATCAAGCTCAGTTAGAAATCGTCCAGTGAGAATTGTTCAACGCAGCCTCCAATCTCCTGAGCCGGATTTTTTAGCGGCGCATCACCGGGTACTCAGGCGCATTTATGCGGCGCGCAACATCAGCTCCGCGCATGAACTCAGCCATAAGCTCGAACATCTGTTACCTCCGCATGCTCTTGCAGGTTTGCCGCAGGCCGTTGATTTACTCAGCGACGCATTACACGAAGGCAAACGCATACTTATTGTTGCCGACTTCGATGCCGATGGGGCGACCGCGTGTGCGCTGGCCGTGCGTGCCTTGCGGCTATTAGGTGCAACCGACGTGCGCTATGTCGTTCCGAACCGTTTCGAATTCGGTTATGGCCTTACACCGGAGATCGTGGCGGTGGCGGCGCGGCAAAACCCCGCGCTTATTATCACTGTAGATAATGGTATTTCCAGCATCGAAGGCGTGCACGCCGCCCGGCAGTTAGGCATACAAGTACTCATCACCGATCATCACCTGCCGGGCGCGACGCTGCCGGAGGCCCACGCCATCGTCAATCCGAATCAACCCGGCGATGAATTCCCCAGCAAAAATCTGGCGGGAGTCGGCGTTATTTTCTATGTGATGCTCGGATTGCGCGCCAGGCTGCGCGAGTGCGGCTGGTTTGCTCTTAATAATTTAAACGAGCCGAATCTGGGACAATTACTGGATCTCGTGGCGCTGGGCACGGTGGCCGACGTGGTGCCTCTGGATCACAATAATCGCATATTGGTGGCTCAAGGCCTGGCGCGCATCCGTCAGTCGCAATGCAATGCAGGTATTCGCGCCTTGATTGCCATCGCGGGCCGACAACCGGATCGCATCGCGGCCTCCGATCTCGGCTTTATAGTGGCGCCGCGCCTGAATGCTGCGGGGCGCCTGGAAGATATGTCATTAGGGATTGAGTGTCTGCTGTGCGACGACGCCGCCGCAGCCCAGCTCATGGCGGAGCGCCTTAACGAACTTAATCACGAGCGGCGTACCATTGAAACCGGCATGCAAGAGCAGGCACTCGCCACACTCGCCACGATGGAGCTTGATGCCGATAAGTTGCCCAGTGGCTTATGCCTGTTCAATCCAGACTGGCATCAGGGTGTTATCGGCATCGTGGCCTCGCGCATCAAGGATCGTTTGCACCGTCCGGTCATCGCCTTCGCGCTATCCGGCGAAGACGAGATTAAGGGTTCGGCACGATCAGTAACGGGCCTGCATATTCGCGATGCCCTCGATTCGATTGCCGCGCGTCACCCAAGGCTGCTGAGTAAATTCGGCGGTCATGCCATGGCCGCCGGGCTATCACTTAAACTTGCGGATTTCGCGGAGTTCAGCGCGGCATTCGATGCCGAGGTACGCAGACATCTTTCCGAGACGCAAATGCAGGGCATGCTGGACAGCGACGGCGCGCTATGGGCGGATGAAATCAGTCTGGAACTTGCGCAGGTTCTGCGTAGCGCCGGGCCTTGGGGACAGGGTTTCCCTGAACCGGTGTTTGATGGGGTGTTCGAGGTCGTCAGTGGGCGTCTGGTGGGTAGCAAACACTTGAAGTTGATGTTAAGGCATGTAGACGATGAGTGCCTGATCGACGCTATTGCGTTTAA
This sequence comes from Gammaproteobacteria bacterium, assembly GCA_039914705.1. GTDB lineage: Bacteria > Pseudomonadota > Gammaproteobacteria > SURF-13 > SURF-13 > JBDSTW01. The sequence continues at coordinate 6,386 of JBDSOT010000021.1, forward strand.
TGTGGACACCGCCTTGTTGACCGCGCTAATGCCGCAACCCCCCGTAACAGCTTCACAAGCCAGCGTGGCCTGCCGGAAGGTACATATCGTTTACCGGCTTGATGTCAATGAGTATCGCGGCGCGCGCACCGTGCAATTGCTGGTGCAACAGATAGAGCTGGTTTAATGCCGGGAAAGAGATCGGCCCGGGTGTAACAGCCGGGCCGTTGAGATTCAGCTATTTCTTGGGAACGACCTTACATCTTCAACTTTGATAAGTTTGATTCCGGCTCAAGGCCTAATGGCTGCGTAGATTCGAATGTAGCATGTACTTTAGTTGGCGTAATGGATATGCCTTCCAGAGCGTCTTCCCCGTCGTCAATCGACACCTTGGCCAGCACATCCGATATGGCATCGCTGGTGGTCAGGGAGGTAGCAAGTTTGTCACTTGCCGTTGTGCTGGCAAATTTATGGCTGCCGAACAACCTGGCAAACCAGTTTTTAATGCGATTGGAATCCGCCGACACCGTTCCACGCGCATTGGCATCCAGCAGCACAATGATCAGGGGCTGCTCTGCAACCTTCGTCTGCATAACCAGGCAATGACCGGCAGGGATAATGTAACCCGTCTTGCTCAAGCCAATCTGCCAGTTCTTGTCCTTGAATAAAGGATTACTGTTTTTATATTTAACAATCGCACCCTGCCTAAGATCGTAACTGGAGTCAGTGGTGATATTGCGAATCAGGGGGTATTCAAAACCCGCCTGTACCAGCTTCACAAGATCACGCGCGGTGGAAACATTGCCGCTGTCCAGGCCGGTGGAGTCCTTAAAGCGTGAATTATTCATGCCCAGGCTCTTGGCCTTTTTATTCATGGCCACGATAAATGCCGAACGTCCGCCGGGATAGCTGCGAGCCAGCGCAGAGGCGGCGCGGTTTTCCGAGGACATGAGAGCCAGTTGCAGTAACTCACGGCGGCTATGTTTGGGTCCAACCTTTAACCTGGAGCGCGAATTACGCAATGTGTCGATGTCATCCTTGGTGATGGCAATTTTTTCATCCATGGACAGATCGGCATCCAGCGTGACAATGGCCGTCATCAATTTAGTGATCGAGGCGATAGGCTTTTGCATGTCAGGGTTCTTGTCATACAGAACCTTTCCACTGGACTGATCCACCACGATCGCCTGATTGGAATAGAGGGCGAGCGCCTGATAATCCCGTTTGGCCGGGGTTGCCGATGCCTGCGGTGCATGCATCGCGCCTATTGCGAATATCAGGACGAATCCTGAACAGCTGATAATTTTCTTGATCATATAACCTTCGCAGAAGAGGGATTGTATGCCCTGTTTTTTGTTTCCCACTTCGGATCCCTTGGAAGTAGTATTATTAGTATTTATATATACTTATATGTATCTATTGGTATATTAGTTTAAGTAATATTTACCCGTAATTACAAATATAGTCGAGAAGCTCGTGCACTTCAATATCAAATTGCGAGTCGGCGGGTACCTTGAAACTCTGCGCGGCCTGATATTCCGCCCAAGCCCCGGCACCATTCAGCCTGACCTTGCAGCGCCCTTGCATAATGTCGATTTGCTCGGGCGTATGCGCATTAAAACTGTATTTCCCCGGCAACATTACGCCCAAGGTCTTTTTTTCTCCCTCAGCCGTAATTAAAGTCCGGCTGGTTACCCGGCCATCCGAATAAATATTGGCCTTCTTTGTCACTTCAACATTTTTAAAATTCATGCTGATCCTGTTCTTTAATAATGACGGTGCTCACCAGCAGCTACGCAAACGACTGGCAGCTGTATTTCAAGGACATCAATAATAACATCAATGAGCAATTACTTGCATGACTCGTGCCGTAATTCGGCCCGGTTTTGTTTGTCGGGCAGCGGCTTTAATCGGCACCCGTATCTGTTTGGAAGGCCACAGTTATGGCCTTCATACGCGCCCGATTAACCCCAAAATCATAGTAGCCGACGTGCGCGCTTGAACGAAAGCGAATAATAGAATTGTCAGGGTCAAAAAGAAATTCCACATCGTCGACAAAACCAAACAGCCGCGACTTAAATTCAACGGCAACATAGCCCGGGACATCAGCAGTAATAACAGTGCGTGGCATCTTCTTTATGATCTTGCGCAGCCGTTCCTGAGCGGCCTCTGGGCGGCCATTGTAGCGAATAGGCACCATGTGCTGACTCGGCTTTTGTGCCTCGGTAGAAACACAATGCGGGGCACTGGGGCAAGGTCTGAGTGCGGTAGGTATCATAATGTCCGGTTTTGCATGCACCATAAAGGAACTACCCAACAGCGGCAGACAAGTCACTATCACCAGCAAAAGTCGGCGTGGCATTAATTCCTTAAATATTTTAAAAATTTTGCAAGCCCCGATGATTTAACTTCAACGCGACTGGCCTGCCCATTTTATTTCTTTAGTTTAGCCGCAATGCGCATACGCAAGGCATTCAGCTTAATAAATCCTGCCGCGTCGGCCTGATTGTAGGCACCGGCGTCGTCCTCGAAGGTCGCAATACTCCCATCGAATAAACTATCGCCCTCGGATTTACGACCCACCACAGTTACGCTCCCTTTATATAGTTTCAGACGCACTGTGCCGTTCACATTCACCTGCGAGGCGTCGATCATCTGCTGTAATAGCTTACGCTCCGGACTCCACCAATAACCATTGTAGATCAGGCTGGCGTAGCGCGGCATGAGTTCATCTTTAAGATGCGCAACTTCGCGATCAAGGGTGATGGATTCGATGGCGCGATGCGCCTTGAGCATTATAGTGCCACCGGGGGTTTCGTAACAGCCGCGCGACTTCATGCCGACGTAGCGGTTTTCGACTATATCCAGTCTGCCAACACCGTTTTCACCGCCGATACGATTCAGCGTTTCGATAACCTTGGCCGGGTTCATCGGTGTCTCATTGACTGCGACAATATCGCCCTTGCTATAGGTTATATCTAGATAAGTCGCTTCGTCTGGGGCCTGTTCGGGTGCCACCGACCAACGCCACATCGTATCTTCCGGCTCCGCCCAGGGATCTTCGAGGATGCCGCCTTCGTAGGAGATGTGCAGCAGATTGGCGTCCATTGAATACGGCGATTTGACGCCGCGTTTCATCTCAACCGGGATACGATGTTTCTCGGCATAGGCCAGCAGCTTTTCGCGCGAAGTAAGGTCCCATTCGCGCCAGGGCGCAATCACATGCACATCGGGCTTCAAGGCGTAGTACCCCAGCTCGAAACGCACCTGGTCATTACCCTTGCCGGTCGCGCCATGCGAAACGGCATCCGCGCCGGTCTCATTGGCGATCTCGATCTGACGCTTGGCAATCAGCGGGCGGGCTATCGAAGTGCCGAGCAGATATTCGCCCTCGTAAATGGCATTAGCGCGAAACATCGGAAATACGAAATCGCGCGCGAATTCCTCGCGCAGATCATCGATGTAAATTTCTTTTACACCAGCCGCCTTGGCCTTGGCGCGCGCCGGTTCCACTTCATCGCGCTGCCCGATGTCGGCGGTGAAGGTGACCACTTCGCAGTGGTATTCATCCTGCAACCACTTGAGGATGACTGAGGTATCCAGGCCGCCGGAATAGGCCAGTACGACTTTTTTGATGTTAGACATGGTTTGCTCTTTAATAAATTAGCTTTAATCCCCTCACCCTACCCTCTCCCCTTTAGGGGAGAGGGAATATTAAGTGTTTGTCTCCTTCTCCCCTGCAAGGGGAGAGGGCTGGGGTGAGGGGTACTTCAATAAAGTGTTCGCAATCACATCCAGAACATTCGCTGTATTTTTCAATACTTCATCATTCCAAAATCTAATAACTTTAAAGCCTTGGCTTTGTAAATATAAAGTGCGCTGTGTGTCCTTCTCAAAACTTGAGACGTGCTGCCCGCCGTCGATTTCCACTATGAGCTGCCGTTCCAAACAAATAAAATCGACTATGTAAGGGCCTATTTCATATTGGCGTTTGAACTTATAATTTACCAATCCGCGATTTCTAAGATGATGCCAGATTCGTTTTTCGGCCTCGGTTTGATTCCTGCGCAGAGTTTTAGCGAGTTGTTTGATTTTATTACCCTCAACTCAGCCTCTTTTCTTATTTTGCAACCGCTACTTTCTGACTACGCCGCAGACGTGAGAGCAAGCGCCGCGCCATCTCACCGAACAGCTCGGTCTGGGTCGGATGCGGATGGATGGCCTCAGCGACCTGTTGCAAGGTCATGTTGGCGGACACCATCATGACCGCTTCGCCGATCAGG
>JBDSOT010000089.1:0-13834 GCA_039914705.1 Gammaproteobacteria bacterium
CGCCGAGATCACCGGCGTTACCGGCCCGCGCATCGAGCGCATCGCCGCACTGCTGAAACAGCATTCTCCCAGTCTGGTGCTGGCCGGTGCGCCCGTAGAAGGTCATGCGCACGGTTATCAGTCGGCCGCGGCAGTGCAACTGCTGAACGTGATATTGGGAAACATCGGTCAGACCATCCTGCCCAATGGCCCCTTTGCATTTCCACAGATGGCGGCTAGGACGGGTAACACGCGTAACCTTATCGCCTTTGCCGAGGCAGCCAAGAATAAGACCCTTGATGTTGTATTTTTCTACGGCGCGAATCCCGTTTACAGCGCGCCTGCCTATCTCAAGCTGGGCGAGCACCTGCAGAATATTTCCTTCAAGGTCGCCTTCTCGATGTTCCCGGATGAAACCACGCAACTCGCCGACCTGGTGTTGCCGATCTCGTCCTCTATGGAAGATTGGGGCACACATGTCGCTGCCTATCAACCTGAGCAGCCCGTCATTACGGTGCAGCAGCCGCTCATGGAGCGGCTTTATGGCGGCACCTTGAGCTTTGGAAATCTGCTGCTAACCTTATTAAAGACGCGCGACCCCAACGGCTACGGTGCCTGGAATGATTATTACGCCTATTTGAAAAACGCCTTCGTGGCATTGCCCGCTGAGTTCAAGGGCACGGCTACGAGCGATGAAGAATTCTGGAATCAAGCCTTGCAAATGGGTCAATTGAAGGTGGCTGCGTCAAGCGCCGCTGCCCCCGCGTCGGCCACCATGGTGGAAATCATGCTTCCCGAACTGCCTGCCCCGGATTCCAAGTATCCGATGCATCTCGTACCCTCGGCTCAGTTAGGGTTGTGGGATGGCCGGCATGCCAATCTTCCCTGGATCCAGGAGGCCCCCGATCAAATTACCAAGGTGGTATGGGATTCGTGGGCCGAATTGCATCCATCCACCGCCGCCAAGCTCGGCATTGAGCAGGGCGATATTCTGGAGATTGCCTCCGAACAGGGCGTAATGACTGTCAAGGCGATTATTTATAAAGGCGTGCACCCGGATGTCGTCGCCGTACCAATGGGGCAGGGCCATGAAGATTATGGCCGCTATGCGCGCGGTGTAGGCGTTAATCCGCTCAAGATTCTGAATCCCATCGTCGATGCCAAGACCGGTGAACTGGCCTTGTATGGGACACGCGTTAAGGTTAGCGGATCAGGCACAGCCGGCAAGCTGGTTGTCGAAGGCCATGACAACACCTCGCAACTCGGGCGTAAATTATCCGCCACAATTCCCGCTGAGCAGTTCAGAAGTACGGAAGGAGCGTAGTCATGTCTGTGCAGAATTTACTCAATGATTGGTCGCGCTACCGCAAAGGCCTGGAGCAAGGTGGCTTTCATAATTACGAACACCGCTGGGCCATGGTGGTCGATCTGAATATGTGCATTGGTTGTAATGCCTGTTCTACCGCCTGCTATGCCGAGAACAATCTGGCCGTGGTTGGCAAGGATCGCTACGCGCAAGGCCACTACATGCACTGGATGCGCATAGAGCGTTATTGGGATGACGCGCCCGAACAGGAATTCTACGATCAGGGCGCGAGCTTTTTGCCCATGATGTGCCAGCAGTGCGGTGCCGCCCCGTGTGAGCCGGTATGCCCGGTAGTCGCGACTTATCACACGCCGGACGGATTGAATGCGCAGGTTTATAACCGCTGCATCGGCTCGCGTTATTGCAGCAACAATTGCCCCTACAAGGTTCGCTACTTTAATTTCTGGTCTTATCCGCAGACCGCCTGGCCGGAACCGCTCAATCTCCAGCTCAATCCCGACGCCTCGGTACGCGACAAAGGCGTGATGGAAAAATGCACGTTCTGCGTACAGCGTATCCGCGTTGCCAAGGACAAGGCGCAGATGGAAAACCGCAAGGTCAAGGACGGCGAATTCACCACGGCCTGCGCCCAGGCCTGCCCCACGACGGCCATCATCTTTGGGGACCAGATGGACCCTGAAAGCCAAGTCGCAAAATTGTGGACCAAGCACCAGGTAAAGCGTGTAGTAACCGAGCAGGACAAGGAAAACCCCAAGCTGCGCGGCTACCGCATACTGGAGGAACTCAACACGGATCCCTCTGTAATGTATCTGGAGCGGGTGCGCGAGACCATCGCATAATTATTCAAGTCAGAGAGCGGATGCAGATATCCACATGAAAGATATTCGAGAAGATATAGCCTGGGCGCAAATCAATGCTGATGTGTTGCGCACCCTTGACACCCCGCGACGCAGTTACTGGATCGCGATTCTGGTGTGCCTGGCCTTGCTGGCCTTGGCGATAGGAGCTGAGGCCTACCAGTATTTCACCGGCATGGGCGTGTCCAAGAACCACCCGCATATGTGGAACCTGTACATTGCGACCTTCATCTTCTGGATCGGCATGAGCCATTCCGGAACCTTGCTCTCGGCGATCCTACACATTGTGCATGCCGACTGGCGCAAGCCCATTTACCGCTTTGCCGAGGCGATGACCACCTTCTCGCTGATGACGGCCTTGCTGTTTCCGGTTATTCACCTGGGGCGCATGTGGAATTTCTACTGGGTCATTCCCTATATACCGTCGCGCGGCACCTGGCCCAATTTCCGCTCCCCGTTGTCGTGGGACGGGTTTGCCATCGTGACCTATCTAACCTCATCGGCGCTGTTCCTGTTTGTCGGCATGATCCCTGATCTTGCCATCGCGCGCGACAACACTACGGGCTGGCGTAATAAACTCTACACTGCACTGGCGCTGGGCTGGCGCGGCGATGACCGGCAATGGCGCGTATTCCGCAAGGCCTACATGATCATGGCCATCTTCCTGATTCCGCTCGCGGTGTCGGTGCATTCCATCGTGTCGTCCGACTTCGCCATGTCGATCAATCCCGGCTGGCATGTGACGACCTTCCCGCCTTATTTCGTGGCGGGGGCGCTCTACTCGGGCTGCGCCGCGATCATCACGCTGTTTATTCTGTTGCGTCACTTCTTCCGCTGGGAAGAATATATGACGATCTCCATCATGGAAAAAATCTGCAAACTCACCTTTGCGATCGCGATGATGTGGACCTACCTGAACCTGGTTGAATTCGCTTCTGTCTGGTATGGACACGATATCTACGCCAAGGAAGTGCTGCTCGGCAAGATGTATGGCGCTTATGCCCCGGCGTTCTGGACCATGATGTTCTTCGGCTCGGTGTTGCCATTCATGCTGGCCTTCCAAAAGTTCCGCCGCCATCTGCCGACGATGATGGTGGTGTCCATTCTCTTGAATGTCGGCATGTGGCTGGAGCGCTGGATGATCGTATCGCCCACGCTCTCGCAGAGTTTCGAGCCTTGGGTGTGGAGTGTATTCTGGCCGACTTTTACCTCCTGGGCTATCGTCCTGGGTAGTTTCGGCTGGTTCGGTCTGCTGTTTTTGACCTTTGTCAAGATCTTCCCGTCGGTGTCGATGTACGAGGTGAAGGAGATGGTCTATCACCGCACGCTGGCACACAAAAAAGAGTTGGCGGCTGAGTGTGCGATAGGCGGAGCGGCCGTCGCACCTAGTCCTGGCATGAGGAAGGAGGATCTGCCATGAAGAATAATAAGACACATTGCATACTCGGAATGTTCAGCAATTTTGACGAGGCCACGGCGGCGATTCGAGATATTCGCTGCGGCAGGATTCCCGGCATCTCGGTCGACGACGTCACCATGATCTCGCCGATAGAGCATCCCGACGTCGAGGAGGCGCTCGGCGACCGCCCGGTCTTTGTGCAACGCTTTACCTTCATCGGCGCGATATTCGGAATGGTGGGAAGTTGGGTGTGGATCACGGCTGCGCAGGCCACATTTCTGGTGCAACCGCAGGGCGGCAAACCGGTCATTACCGTGGTGTCGAATTTCGTGCTCAATTACGAAATGATGATTCTGGGTGGCGTGCTGTTTACCCTTGTCGGTTTCTTGATCGGCGCGCGGTTGCCGTCGAGGAAGGGCACTTTGTATAGTACAAAGATCAGCCTGGATCAAATCGGCATTCTGCTGGAGGTAAAGGAAGACGCGCTTGCCCTGGTGAAGAGTTTATTCAAACAGCATAACGTGCTGGAAATACGCGAAGAGGTGATCCGGTGAAGCTGGCCCGACTGCTGTTATGTATTGCGGCCCTGACGCCGGCTCTCGTGAATGCCTGGCCGTGGTCGCAGGATATGATGAATCAGCCCAGCACCAAGCCCCAGGAGTTGCCACCGGGGAAAACTGCCCCGCTGCCGTTCCCGGCACGTTCGGTGCCGGTGCAGGGGATTCCGACCAAGGTTGCCAACAAGGAGGAGGCCAACTTGATGGCGAATCCGATACCGGTCACCGAAGAGTCCCTGAAAAAGGGCCGCGTACTGTTCAGGATTATTTGCGCCGCCTGCCATGGCCTGACCGGCCAGGCTGATACGCCGGTCAGCGATAAGATTGGTGCCATCATCCTGACCGATGATTACGTGCAAAAGCAACTGACCGAAGGCTGGATATTTGGAACTATTACCTACGGTGGGGCGGGCGTGATGCCGGCCTATGGCGTGACCAACGGTAGTGTAGGCTCCAATGATCTTAATCCCGAAGAGCGCTGGCATGTGGTTAATTATGTCCGCCATGGGCTGACCAAGGAAGCCTTACCGGTTCAACAAGCGGTAGCACCTTAAGATACGTTTCTAGGCTCATAGCCATCGAACACGGCGGCACAATAGATACACTGCAGGAAACCCTGAATCAACCGGGTTTCCCTAAATAATAGCTAGGGTTTTGAGGAGTTATGGTCTGATGGAAACGTCTGCAAGCTGGTTTGTCAGTTGGTCGGTATTAACTGCCAATTTTCTCATCATTCTGTCCATAGCCTTGTGCGCGGGCACACTTTCCGCGCTGCTGCATATGGCGAATGCGAAGTGGCGTTTCCAGGTGCGCAAGTTTGCCGTAGCCCTTGCGGTGCTATTCCCCATAGCCTTCGTCTTGCTGATTATTTTACTGATGAATCCTGAGTCCACCTTTCAATGGATGGCGCATGCGCAGGAGGGCGGCGAGCAGCATCTCAACGGCTGGCATAATTACACTTTCCTGGTGGCCCGACAGATTATCTGTTTCCTGATCGTGGCCGGTCTGTATGCCCTGTTTCTGCGCTATCAGCACCTCAGCGAGATTGACAGCTCGCCTAAAGTGCAACGGCGCTTTCGCAACATTACCCTGCTTATCCCGTTTGTCTACGTCCCCTATGCCACCCTGGTCGCCTGGGATTTTGAGATGACGATGCTTCCGGGCTGGCACAGCGCAAGTTATGGGGCCTACTATTTCGTCAGCAGTTTCCATGCATTCCTCGCGTTCTTCACCATCTTCCTGTTCTTTTTGAGCCGCTCGGGAAAACTTGTTACGCCGTTGCCGGAACATGTCTTCAACAAACTCGCGCAGTTTATGTTCGCCTTTACGATCCTGTGGACTTATCTGTTCTATACGCAGTTCCTGATCTTCTGGTACGGACGTCTGCCTTCAGAGACCGGGCGTTATTTCAGCATGATGTACGACGGCTATGGCTATCTGTGGTGGACCTTCTTCACCCTCAAGTTTGTCATCCCCATCTGGTCGTTTATCTTCGCTGCGGTACGCCATAATCCGGTAGTCCTGACCTTTATTGCCAGTGGTATCCTGCTCGGTACCTGGATTGAACGTTACACCTGGATAACGGGCACTGTAGATAGCCAGTTTTATCAAGCTCCGATGAGTTCACTGTTCAGTATAATCGCGACGGTTGTGGTGCTGGCGATAGCATGGTTTGCTGTGCGCTGGTCGCTCCATCGTTACGGACTGACGCGCGCCTCTTCATAGGCAGCATTGGTGCCCGGTTCAAGCTGGGTTATCGATATCGATAAACTCATGTTCTAGCTGGAACATCTCGGCCAGATGACCTGCCAGGGCCGGTGCGCCGTAACGTTCGGTGGCATGATGGCCGGCGGCAAAGAAGTGTATCCCCGTCTCGCGGGCAATATGCACGGTCTGTTCCGAAACCTCACCGGTTACATACGCGTCCAGACCGAGTAATGCGGCTTGCTCGATATAAGCCTGCGCCGCACCGCTGCACCAGCCTATGCTGCGAATGGGTTCTATCTTGCCGGGTATGTGCAAGGGGACTCGGCCCAGCCGTTCGCTCAGATGCTGCGCGAATGCCTGACCAGTCATCGGTATCGTTAACTGCCCATGCCAGGCGACAGGCGGCTGGCCGGGCGTGCCGAATTTTCCCTCCGCCTTAAATCCCAAACGTTTGCCCAGCTGTATGTTATTGCCATAAACGGGATGGTCGTCGAGCGGCAGGTGATAGGCCAGCAGGCTGATGTCATGCGCCATCAGCAAGCGCAGGCGTTGCTGTTTCAGGCCGGTGATGCACGGGTTTTCGCCGCGCCAGAAATAACCATGATGCACCAGAATAGCATCCGCCTGTGCCGCAATTGCCGCCTCCAGCAGGGCCAGACTGGCGGTGACGCCACTGACCAGCCTGCGCACTTCACCCTTGCCTTCAACCTGCAGGCCATTAGGGCAATAGTCCTGCAGGTTTGATTCAAGCAAATTGTTGGTATAGGAAACCAGGTGCTCCAGCCGAATCATAAATTCCTCTTTAGTGTCCTATGGCGCGCATTGTTTGCATGATATGATTTTCCACACGAATAGGGACATTTATCAGGTAAGCGACGACCATGCAAACCCCCAAATTATCTTCCTTTCTGCTCAAGTCTATCACCGTCGGCCTGGCCGTTGCCTTCGTAGTGCTGTTTTTGCGGCCTGATCTGTTGGTGCGTGATACTCCCGTTGTTGAATTCAAGGAAAGCGCCCGCCCGACATTCCGCGCAACCACCGTCGCGCCCAACGGGTTGCCGACAGCCCCCGTTTCTTATGCCAGCGCGGTGCAGCTGGCTGCCCCCGCAGTGGTCAATATCAATACCACCAAGATAGTCACTACGCGCGCCACACCTTACTCGGATGACCCATTAATGCAGCGTTTTTTTGGCGGCGTTCAGGTTCCACGCCGCCAGCTTGAATCAAGTCTAGGGTCGGGCGTTATCGTGAGTGAGCAGGGTTATATACTGACGAATAATCATGTAATTGAGGGTGCCGACGAGATTCAGGTTGCCCTGAGCGATGGGCGCAATATTGAGGCCACCGTGGTCGGCACTGACCGGGAAACTGACCTCGCCGTATTAAAGGTTGATTTGAACAGACTTCCCAGCATCATCATCGGCGAATCGGATGCCTTGCTGGTGGGTGATGTGGTACTGGCGATCGGCAACCCGTTTGGCGTCGGGCAGACGGTAACCTCGGGCATTGTTAGCGCCACCGGCCGCAACCATCTGGGGATCAACACCTTCGAGAACTTCATCCAGACCGATGCCGCCATCAACCCCGGGAATTCGGGCGGCGCGCTTATCGATGCGGAGGGCCATTTGATCGGTATCAACACGGCTATTTTTTCGCGCACCGGCGGTTCCCAGGGGATTGGTTTTGCCATCCCGCTGAGCCTCGCCAAGGGTGTTATGCAGCAGATTATCGAACATGGGCACGCCATTCGCGGCTGGCTCGGCATAGAAGTGCAGGCGATAACCCCGCCGTTAGCCGAATCTTTCGGCCTGACTGATACCAAAGGCGTAATCATCGCCGGAGTGTTCCCGAATGGCCCGGCCGACCAAGCGGGATTAAAGCGGGGAGATATTGTGACGCGGATTAACGGGAACGCCGTCGACGATCCGCTGGCATTGATGAACACTGTAGCGCAGGTTGTTCCGGGTGCGGAGGTTAAGCTTGATGCGTTGCGCAATGGTAAAGGGGTAACACTGTCCGCCAAGGTCAGTGAGCGTCCGGCACCCGAGGCGCAAGATCAGCAACTCACGCCTTGAACGCTAACCGTCATCTACGGACGCTCAGATTCTTTAACATCTGGCCCAGTTTCGCGAGCTGCGGCAAGTGCAGAGGTCACGTGTGCCGCTGGTTGCGTGTTTGGCGGGGTGGTAAACACGCGTTTAGACACCAAAGGCTCTTTAGCCGCAGGTTCAGTTTCTTCATCCACATGTTTTTTCCGCACGTACAGCCGCGATACCACGACACCGACCTCGAATAACAACCACAAAGGGATGGCCAGTAGAATCTGGGAGAATACATCGGGCGGCGTTAGCAACATGCCGACTACGAAGGCACCGACGATTACATAACGCCGCTTTTCCGTCAGACTTTCCGGTGTAACCACGCCTGCCCACACTAGTAAAATAACCGCGATGGGTACCTCGAATGCCGCACCGAAGGCAAAGAACATACTGAATACGAAGTCCAGATATTTATTGATATCCGTCATCACCGATACGCCTTCCGGCGCGACCGAGGTGAAGAATCCGAACGCAAGGGGGAACACCACAAAGTAGGCAAAGGCGGTGCCGGCAAAAAACAACAACGAACTGGATATCAGCAAGGGATAAACCATCTTGCGTTCATTTTTGTACAAGCCTGGGGCAACGAATGCCCACAGGTGATACAGGATCACCGGCACGGCCAGCATGATGGACACCATCATTGCCAATTTGACGGGCGTCAGAAACGGAGAGGCCACTTCGGTTGCGATCATGGTCGAACCTGTAGGCAGGTGAGACATCAAGGGTTCTGCCAGAAAGGTATACAAATCATTCCTGAAGGCGAACAAACCCAGAAAGATGGCCAACACGGTCAGCACAACGCGCAGCACCCGATCACGCAACTCCAGCAAGTGTGTAATGATGGGGTGCGCTACTTCCTCGTGGGAAACCGGAGGGGGGAGTTTATTTGGCTCTGCCATCAGCCTCGTCTAATCCTGATTGGGGCAGTGGCTGGCCGGGTGGGTTTGGGAACAGATCACCGGTTTGCGGGGCGGGGTTAACCGCAGGCGACAGGCTTGCGGGCGATGAGATATTACCGGCCGACGATGTTCCCGCAGCAAGTTCGGTGGTGGCATTTAATTCCGAGCTGAGCTGTTTGATGTCCGCCTCCACCGCCGAGCGGTTTTCGTCCAGTATCTGACGCAGTTCCTGAACCTCGGCCTGTTGTTCGGTGAGCAGTTTGCGCAGTTCGTCGGTCTTCAATTCGCGATCAACCTCGGCCTTCACCGAGGCTATCATGCGCCGCGTCTTGCCTATCCAGACACCGGCACTACGCGCCAGACCGGGAAGTTTTTGCGGACCCACAACCAATAGGGCAACGATCCCAACCAACGCAAGTTCGGTGAAGCTGACATCAAACATAAAGGTGAAACCTGCGTTGAATCGTTAGAGCTTGGGCTCGTTCATACGGTCTTTGTTAACCACTTCAGCCTCGATGATACGCCCGGACTCGCCGTGGTCGACTCTATTCTGAACATTCGATTTGGTTTCTTCATCGGCCTCGCCTTCCTTGACCGATTGGCGGAAATTCTTTATCGCACCGCCTAAGTCACCGCCGATATTGCGTAATTTCTTGGCACCAAACAGCACCAGAACGATGGCCAGGATGACGATTAACTGAGTAACACTAAGCATATGCTTTCTCCAAAGATACGACGTTAAAGATCGGGTAACGGGCTGCCGCCCAACAGATGTATGTGCAGATGCGCAATCTCCTGACCGCCTCCCGCACCGGTGTTAATGATGGTGCGAAAGCCATTTTGCAAGCCTTGGGCGCGGGCCAATCGCGGCAACAGGCGCATCATATGCGCAATCAGGTCATCATGTTCGGCGGTTAAATCTTCCAGGCTGTCCAGGTGGACGCGCGGTATCACCAGTAAATGCACCCTGGCGCGCGGGTGAATGTCCTTGAACACCACCACGCGCTCGTCCGTGAATACCGTTTGCGTGGGAATCTTGCCGCTGGCGATATTACAAAACAGACAGTCGCTCATCAGTCAGTCCTGCTGGCCTTTTCCTGCAAGCCGGATATCCCGAAACGCCGCTCCAGTTCTTCCAGTACATCTGCGGGCGTCAGCCCTTGAGCGGACAGCATCACCAGCGTATGAAACCATAAATCGGCGGTCTCATGAATAATCTGCTGAGCGTCGCCATTTTTTGCGGCAATGATAAGCTCTGCGCCTTCCTCACCGATTTTTTTCAAGATGGCGTCCAGACCCTTGTCGAACAGACTGGCTACATAGGAATTCTCGGCGGTGGAGCCTTTCCTCTGCTCAATTACGCGGGCCAGTTGTGTGAGAGTATCGTTCATAACCGCACTGCAAGATAGTGGATAAAATGCCGGCAGAAATGTCCGGCAGCCTTCGTGGATTATAGCTTATTGTGATATATCAGGTTTGGATCCTGCAGCACCGGCTCTACGGTAAGCCATTGCTCATCTTCTAATTGATGGAAGAAACAACTGGCACGTCCGGTATGACAGGCTATGCCGCCCATTTGTTCAACGCGCAGCAGGATAACGTCCTGATCGCAGTCCAGGCGCACGTCTTTAACGATCTGGCTGTGCCCGGAGATCTCGCCCTTGCTCCACAGACATGCGCGCGAGCGCGACCAGTAAACCGCCTGGCCGCTTTGCACGGTCTGCGTTAGGGCCGCACGGTTCATCCAGGCAAACATGAGCACTTGCCCGCTGTGCGCATCTTGCGTGATGACGGGCACCAGCCCATGCTCGTCCCAGTTAACCTGATCCAGCCAGTTGTCAGTCATTTTATTCCCGGATCACGATACCGCTCTGTGCGAGTTTACGCTTGGCCTGAGCGATAGTGTATTCACCAAAATGGAAGATGCTGGCGGCGAGTACGGCGTCGGCCTTGCCCTGGACAATGCCCTCGACCAGATGGTCGAGATTGCCTACCCCGCCCGAGGCAATCACCGGCACGACCACCGCCTCTGAGATGGCGCGGGTCAGGGCCAGATCAAAGCCATTACGCGTGCCGTCGCGGTCCATGCTGGTGAGCAGGATCTCACCCGCGCCGTAATCGGCCATGCGTTGCGCCCAGGCTATTGCATCAATGCCGGTGGCTCTACGGCCACCGTGGGTAAAGATTTCCCAGCGCGGCAGTGCAGCGCCGTGCGCGTCGACCGTTTGTCTGGCATCCATGGCGACCACGATGCATTGGCAACCAAAACGCTCGGCGGCCTCTTGTACGAACTCCGGTTTGAACACGGCTGCGGTGTTGATGGCCACCTTATCGGCACCGGCATTGAGCATGCGCCGAATGTCCGCCACATTGCGAATGCCGCCGCCCACAGTGAGCGGAATAAAGACCTGGTTGGCCACCCGTTCGACTACGTGCGCCATCGTATCGCGCTGATCGGAGCTTGCCGTTATATCGAGAAAGGTGATCTCATCGGCACCCTGTTCATCGTAACGCCGGGCAATCTCGACGGGATCGCCCGCATCGCGGATGTTTACAAACTGCACGCCCTTGACGACGCGCCCGTTATCCACATCCAGGCAGGGGATGATGCGCTTGGCCAGGCTCATGTTAGAGGCGTAGCTACTCTATTTTCTCTAATCATAAAAGTTATCAGCCCAACTTGTCGGCGAGTTGCTGGCCTTCGATAAAGTCCAGCGTACCCTCGTAAATGGCGCGACCCACGACAGCGCCCATGATGCCCTCGGATTCGACTTCGCAGAGTGCGCGGATGTCGTCCAGGTTGGTAATGCCGCCGGAGGCAATCACCGGAATGCTGATAGCGCGCGCCAGTTCGACGGTCGCCTCGACATTCACGCCGCGCATCATGCCATCACGGCTGATGTCAGTGTAGATGATGGCCTCAACGCCCTGTTTTTCAAAGCGCTGGGCAAGATCAATCACGTTGTGATTGGAAAGTTTTGACCAGCCGTCAATGGCAACCAAACCGTCTTTCGCATCGAGGCCCACGATAATATGTCCGGGAAATTCCACGCAGATGTCCGCGATAAAATGCGGCACGTTAACGGCCTTGGTGCCGATGATAACGTAGCGTACGCCCGCGTCTAGATAGGACTGGATGGTATCTTCATCGCGTATGCCGCCGCCTACTTGAATGGGCAGGTCGGGATAACGCCCTGCGATCTGCCGGATTACCTCGAAGTTGACCGGTTTACCGGCCAGCGCGCCGTTCAGATCGACAATGTGCAGACGCCGCGCACCGGCCTCGACCCAGCGCCCCGCAACGGCTAGTGGATCGTCGGAAAATATTGTGTCGTCGTCCATGCGGCCTTGGCGCAGGCGCACACATTTTCCGTCTTTCAGGTCGATGGCGGGGATTAATAGCATGACAATAATCTCACTTTAAGCATGACCGTCCCACTGCAAAAAATTAGCCAGCAGGGTAAGACCAATGCGTTGACTTTTTTCCGGGTGAAATTGCACGGCGAAAATATTGTCCTTTGCGATGGCTGAGGTAAAGTCATCAGGGTAGGCAGTAGAACCGGCGATTAAATTTTTATTATCAGCTTGCACATAATAACTGTGCACGAAATAAAAGCGGCTGTCCTGTGCGATGTCGCGCCATAAGGGATGCGTCCGTGTCTGGTGCACTTCATTCCAGCCCATATGCGGGATCTTGAGTTTTTCGCCGGTTTTAAAATCTTGGAGTCCATCGGCAAACCGCAACACCTGGCCCGGTATTATGCCCAGACCCGCGCGGCCATTATTTTCCTCACTGTAGTCCATGAGCACCTGCATGCCCATGCATATACCAAGAAAGGGTTTGCTGCTGATGCAGGTGCGGATGACCTCGCCCAACTCGCGTTGCTGAAGCTCGTTCATGCAGTCGCGCATGGCACCCTGGCCTGGAAACACCACGCGGTCGGCGTGCAATATTGTAGCCGCATCGCTACTGACGATAACCTGCGCGCCGTTGGCGACTTGTTCGAGTGCCTTGGCCACGGAGCGTAGATTGCCCATGCCGTAGTCGATTACAGCAACGCTGCTCATGGCTGAATTTCAACAGTTATAAACACGTCAGGTTAGCATCGCAAACAGGTAGTTAAACTACGCCCTACAGACTTCCTTTGGTCGATGGCAGTATACCCTGCATGCGCGGATCCGGCTCCACGGCCATGCGCACCGCACGCCCGAAGGCCTTGAATACCGTCTCCGATATGTGGTGCGCATTGTTGCCGCGCAGGCTGTCTATGTGCAGGGTTACCATGGCGTGATTTACAAAGCCCTGGAAGAATTCGTGCAGCAAATCGACATCAAAATCACCGATGCGCGCGCGCGGAAAAATAATATGATAGTCGAGTCCAGGGCGGCCGGAAAAATCGATGACCACGCGTGATAAGGCCTCGTCGAGCGGTACATAGGCATGGCCGTAGCGGCGTATGCCTGTTTTGTCGCCGAGCGCCTGCATCATCGCTTGGCCCAATGTGATGCCGATGTCTTCCACGGTGTGATGCGCGTCGATATGAAGATCGCCGTCGGCGTGGATGTCGATATCCATCATGCCGTGGCGCGCAACCTGGTCGAGCATGTGATCGAGAAACGGCAGGCCGGTGTGGAAACGCGAAACACCCGTGCCGTCGAGATTGACGGTGGCCTCAATGCGGGTTTCCAGGGTGTTGCGTGTTACTGTGATTTTACGTTGCGACATGGTGTCTATTAATCCTGATTTATGCGCATAGGATACCCGTATCCGTGTTGGGATTGAAGCTATAAGGTTTTCCGCAAGGCCGTCAGGAAGGCCTCATTTTCATCGGGCGTGCCGACCGTCACGCGCAGGCAGTCCGCCAGCAGGCTGCCTGAGCCGTGCATATTTTTAATGAGAACGCCGGCGGACTTCAATGATTCAAAGATGGGGGTGGCTTGTCCGCACGGCACACGAAATAAAATAAAATTGGCGCGGCTCGGGTAAACGGTCAGTCCGGTGCAGTT